>JAKEEQ010000384.1 GCA_022616515.1 Chloroflexota bacterium
AGGTCACGAACGCGGCCTGGGACCGCAACCAAACGCCTGAGTCAGCATAACGGATGGTACTCGGATAAGGGGCTGCAACGCGATACCAACGAAGATTGCCTGAGCATCACTGAAATTCTACAGACAAGTCAAGAAAAAGACTACTGCATCGGTATTTATATTCTGGCCGATGGTGTCAGTGGTATGGCACAGGGCGAACTTGCCAGCCGCATTGCCGTCCGCGTCGCCAGACAAGTCATTTTGCAGCAATTCGAAACCAATGAAAAACCCGCAGATGCCTGTCAGGTTTGGTTACAAATTGCGGTTCACATGGCCCATTCCATGGTACGGATAGCAAACACAGCCAGTCCTCATGGTCAGTTGGGAACAACCGTCGTTATCGCTATTGTAGCTGACAATTGGGTGCATGTTAGCAACGTTGGGGATAGTCGCGCTTATCTCATCTCCGACCAAACCATGCGCCAGATTAGCCACGACCACACCTTCGCAAGCGCTCTGGTTGAAGTTGGTTTGCTGAGCAAAGAGGAAGCCGCCCTGTCGTCTCACCGGCATACACTGAGTCAGGCGCTAGGGATAGAGGCAAATATTTACCCCACGATGGTTAGCCAGCCCGTGTGCGCCGGCGACTATCTACTCCTGTGTTCGGATGGTCTTTACAGTCAGGTCAGCGAAGAAAAGGTTTATGAGATTATCAACGCAGCCCCATCCCCGCAAATTGCCTGCCGACAACTGACAGAAGCCGCGAATGATGCCGGGGGAGAAGACAATATCTCGGTCATTTTGGTTCAAATGTATGATTGTTAGTGAGGGAGAAATGATGAATAGCAAGTTGCGCTTAGGCAGGCGGTACCAGCTTTTGGAGCGAATTGGGTCCGGCGGTATGGGTATTGTCTATCGCGCAATAGACCGACTCACGGGCGAAGAAGTGGCCCTTAAGAGTCTGCGGTTTGATAGAAGCAATTCATCCACGCTATCCGATAGTCCGCGGCAGCGGGTGCTTCTGGCGAATGAATTCAAGTGGTTAGCGTCCCTGCGGCATCCAAATATTGTGAGTGTGATTGACTATGGTTTTGATTTAATAGCCCAACCTTTCTTTACCATGGAGTTGTTAGTAGGTTATGAGAACATCGTTGATGCCTGCCAGAACATGCCCTTATATTCTCAATTGGCTATTCTGGGGCAAGTTCTCCATGCGCTGGCCTATTTGCACCGGCGTAATGTTATTCACCGCGATATAAAAAGTTCCAATGTATTGGTCAGGCAGCAACAGGTGAAATTGCTCGATTTTGGTCTGGTTGCACCGCGGGGACAAGAAGCCGGCGACAGGCTTGTGGCCGGGACACTGGCCTACATGCCGCCAGAAGCCATTCTGGGCGATGCGCCATCCATTAGCAGCGACCTCTATTCCTTCGGTGTCTTGGCTTTCTACGTCTTGACAGGACGTTTACCTTTCCCCAATCAAGACTCTCCTACTCTAATAAACGATATTCTCAGCACACAGGTAAATATGTCGGATTGTGTGTTGCCCGATGATTTACGATCCATTCTGGCACGGCTGCTGCTTAAAGAGCCGGAGTACCGCTACCTATCGGCTCATGATGTCGTTATAGCCTTGAATCAGGTAGGCGCAAATATTCCCGTCGAGACCGCCCACATCCGCGAAAGTTATCTAAAAGCGGCTGACTTTATTGGTCGCAGGGCCGAAATGAACCAACTGAAATTGGCTTTGACAACCATCGAAAATAGAAAAGGCGCGGCGTGGTTAATAGCGGGTGAAAGCGGTATTGGAAAATCACGTTTGATTCAAGAATTACGAACCTACGCCCTGACGCGAGGTTTTATGATTCTCGAAGCAGGGGCAAGTATCCACCAACGTGAGCCTTATTATATCTGGCACAATGTTCTGCGACGATTACGCTTAGAAGTCACTATGGAGCAGCGCGAACAGGTTCTGGTCGATAGCATCTTGGGGGGTGCTACGAATCCCCTTGAGAATATCTTGGCACGTTTAACGAATCTGTTGGTAAAGCATCTCTTGTCACAGGATGTAGTGTTGTTGATTCTTGAGGACATTCATTGGGCGGATGAAGCTGGTTTGGAACTCCTGCGTCAGCTAATAGCCAGAGTAGAGCATCTCTCGCTGATGATTGTTGCCAGCTATAGTACGGACGAGGCACCGCAATTAGGTAAGCAACTCGGCCTTACGCACCAATTACAGTTGGGGCGCTTCGGTGCTGGCGACGTTCAAGAACTGACCGAGTCGATTGTGGGCTATAGCGATAAGCGTCTGGTTGATTTGCTGATGCAGGAAACCGAAGGCAATCTCTATTTTCTCGTAGAGGTGCTGCGTACCCTTGCCGAAAAAGCGGGAACTCTGGCCCAAATCGCCCAAAGCGAATGGCAGAGCCGCATCATTACCGGTGGCATCCGTGGGATTATTGAAAGTCGCCTCAAACGAATATCACCCAAACACATGGAAATATTACAGGTTGCTGCATTAACCGGGCGTACTGTTGATACCCGGCTCCTGTCACGCATGACGGCAGATTCAGAGGCTTTCTTGCTGGCCTGTGAAAGTACCGCGATCATGCAAGTCACCCACAACGAGTGGAATTTTTCGCACAACAAACTGCGGGAAATTCTTGAGGACAGTATCTTGCCCCGTCACAAACGGGAACTCCACCGACGTATTTTGCTGGAACTCGAAAGTTTGTACGGGGACGAAGCCGCGGCCCGATTGGTCTATCATTCGTATGAGGCACAGGATACCGAGCGTGAACTGCGTTATACTATTTTGGTCGCCGATGCTGCCTTGAAAGTCTTTTCCCTGAATGATGCCATTGGCTACTACCAACGCGCCATCGTACTCGGTCTCAAACAGAATTTAGTGGCATCGACCCTCGCGCAACTCTATCAACAATTAGGGCGGGCGTTTGAATTAGCCACTCAGGTGGAACTGGCTGAAAAGAGCTATGAAGAAGAATTAGAAGTCGGTGAAGAGCGCCAATTCAGCGAACTACGTTTGAACGCTCAAGTGAATTTTGCCTGCCTCTATAGCACTCCTAATCGCTTATTCAACAATCAGAAGGCGCGGCAATATATTAATGAGGGCCTCAACTTGGCAGCGAAACTTGGCAACCGAAGTGAACAAGCACGTTTATATTGGGCTTCGATGTTGTCCAATATCTATACCGACGCGAATACCCTGCGTGCTGTTGAGGATGGACTGCGTTCACTGAGTCTGGCACAAGAGCTTGGCGATAAGCGTCTGATTGCTTTCACGCTGCATGACTTATCACGCGCCTACTTATTTGAAGCCAATTTTGAACGTGGGCGCACATTGATGGAAAAAGCCTGTGAGCTTTGGCAGGCTTTCGACCATCTGCCAATGCTCAGTGATGGTTACGGTATCTTGTCCATTTTACATACATTTCTTGGAAATTATGAAAAGGCGCTGAGTCTTTCGAAGAAATCTTATGATCTTGCCAATGAAGTCAATAGCATCTGGGGCCGTTCTGTTGCCCTGTCGTTTGTGGGAACAATCTATATGGAACAGGGGAATTTCCTTGCGGCGGCTGAAGTCATGCAGCAGTGTTTAAATTACAGTAAAGCGGTTGGAAATCATTTGCCTTTAGTTCTCACACGTTCTGAACTGGCTCTGGCCTATCTCCAGCAGAGCGATACCTCGTTGGCACTCGATACAGCCCGCCTTGCTTTGCAAATTGCCAACAACCACCAACATTATCATATGCTCGAACTCAGTCCTAAAGCTGTTCTCGCCTACTGCTACCTCATGATGGGAAATAGCGCACAAGCTCGCCTCATCGTTGATTCGATCAATCCACCTGAATTTTCGTTTATGATGTCACCCAATGCCCTGCGCTTGATTGCAGAAACGCGCATCCTACTGGCCTTGAAAGAGCAAAAGTATGAACAAGCCTTGGACATTGCCAACTGATTTTTGGCGGACTCGGAGCGATTGAGCATTAAGCCACAATTGCCACATGCCCATCGGTTGCTGGCCGAGGTATTCAAGGCAATGGGGAAAGAAAAAGAAGTGTTGGAGCAAGAAGTCTTGCATGATGAAACCCGCGGAAAACTTGAAGTCGCAGTGGTATTTTTTTAAGGTGATTATCTAACCCGGCTGGGGGCCGGCAGGGTTACAATAAACTTCGAGCCTTGTCCTTGTTCACTTTCAGCATGAATTGTGCCGGCATGATTCGCCACAATCTTGCGGCAAATGGCGAGGCCAATGCCGTTACCCTGATATTCATTGCGGCCATGCAAACGTTGAAAAAAACCAAAAATACGCTCACGGCTTTCCTTCGGAAAACCGATACCATTATCTTCCACGCTAATGCGGCATTTTTTGGGCGAACA
>JAKEEQ010000385.1 GCA_022616515.1 Chloroflexota bacterium
CAGCTATGATGAAGACGATTATGAAACCGTTGTCAAGACCGTGCGCCGTGTTCGCAACGAAAACCCGGAACTCGCGCCGCAGTCGCCGACCTTTTTGGGGCAGGTCCGTTCGCAGCTTCCGGCTCATTTGCAGGATATGGAAGCCCCGGCCCTGGCGACCTTTGCCGATGTTTATGCTGCGCCGGCTGCCGCATCGCCTTACTTGCAGGCCCTCGCCGTGCTGACACCGAAACGCCCGCCGCTTAGCACAGGGTCTGCGGATATCGCCCGCGATCAGGCACTGGCCGGTTATCGGCAGGGTCATCCCAACAGCCTGCAAGATGCCTTCTCGCCGGATGATGCCCATCGTGTCGCCCAACTCATGGATGCCTATGACGATGATGACTTTGCGGCGGTGGTCTATGCGGTGCGTGCCGCCCGTGAAGCCCAGCCCGATGCCCAACCCGCTTCCTTATCCGCGTTGCAGGCGACCCGTAAACGCCTGCCTGCCGGTTTACAGCAGATGCCCTCCCGCGACCTTGCCGCTTTCTCCCGCGCCTTTGGCACATCGGCTGCACCATCTGCGCTGCCCGATGAGACGGCACCGCCGTCGGTCTATGCCGGAGGTGCCGATGCCATCCGCGATACGGTTGTCAATGCCTACCGCGATGGTGACGAAGCCGCACCCATCCTAGAACAGGTTTTTCCGCCCGCTGAGGCGCGTGAGATTCGCAAACTGGCCGATGCCTATGCCCGTGATGACTTCGATGCGGTGGTCAAGGCTGTGCGCCAGGCCCGCACCGCTGACCCCGATATGAAACCCGGCAGTCCCTATGCCCTGCGTGCCACCCGTAAACTGCTGCCTGCCCACCTGCGCCAGATGCCATCCAGCGACCTGACCGCCTTTTCCCGCGCCTTTGGCGAGTCGGCGGATGTACCGACGGTTGGCGATACCGAAGGCTTAATTCGTCCGCGCCCGCGCAGTCTGCGCTCGCGTGGACAGCCCACGCCGAGCTTGCCGGGTAGCCCGTCGGCAGACACACTTGCCATACACGCCACATCAGTGGACGACCTTGAAGCGGCACCGCCGCTATCTGTGCAGTATGCGGCACCTGCCGTGCCCCCGGCGTTCGCAAGTCCGACAGAACAGGCGCTGGGTCTCGACCAGGCGACCCAGCCAACACCGCTCGTCGGGCTCCGCAAGCTGACACCCGCTCAACGCACCCGGCTGGAAAATTTCGGCATTTCCAGCATGGAACTGCTGGCCGATACCCCGACTCACACCATCGCCGCGACTGCCAAAGTGGATGCGGATCGCGCTCAGGAATGGCGCAGCGCGGCGCGTACTGTTGTCCGCGCTCAGGCCGCCAAAACGCGCCAGCAAATCGCGCAACTCGAAGCGGCAGCCCAAGGCGGATTGCCCATTCAGAGCATGCCCGGTCTCGGCACACGCCGCATCCAGCGTCTCGCTTCTCAGAATATTGTCACCATGCAGGCATTGGCGGCGGCGGATCCCGTGACGATAGCTCAAAGTCTGGGCGTGAGTCAGCAGCAGGTAGCAAGCTGGCAGCAGCAAGCCCAATCTGTCATCCAGACCGCCGCAAGCACAACACCCGCTGCCACTGGGTCACAAGCTGCTGTGCCGGCGGCCTATGCCGCCGCAGAAGCACAGCTTAGCTCCCAGAGCAACGCGGCATCGGTAGCGACTGTCCCGACTGTCAACACCGTGGTTGCATCTGCCGCCAGTACAAGCACCGCGAGTCCAGCTCGGTCCGCAGTGCCCGCATCACAAGCCCCTGCTGGCAAGCGAACGCAGCAAGTCGCTCTGCCGCAGACGAACGCGATGCAACCCCCACGGCAGCCCGTGCCGCCAGCAAAGTACAGCCCAGCTTCCAATGCAACACCGTTCAATGCCGCCACGCAGCCTGTTCAGCGCAATACTGGTGCCATCCACAACCCGGCAGACAAGCCAGCGTCGCCAATTGCTGGTGCTGACAACATGACCACAACGCAGCCACCCCAGCAAGCGCAATCCACGGGTAGCGAAGATCGCAATTCGTCGTCTGCTGCGGAGGACAGCCCATGGTAGATGTCGCGGACCTAAACGCGGACAAAAATTTCTTTGAAGTCTCGGAATTGGCGGTTATGTCACTGGAAGAACTGCAAATCCTCTGGGACAGTGTGCCAACCGAAGACCAGGCGTATTTGGTGCGGGTATTTGAACGCGAAGCGGATAAGCGGCAGGTTGTGGAAGATCTTGATGAATGTCGCATGGCGCGGCACTTTCTCGAACAATACCAGCAGATGGGTTTCGTCCCGGCAGCCGATGTCTGGCTCAAGGTGCCTGTCGCAGTGCGCGAACAATATCGCTTGCCTTTCGTTGATGAAACGGCTGTGGATGAAACCACGCATGGCTCCAACGCGGCGGCACCCCTCGCTAAAAAATCAGGACTACCCAAATGGCTGCTGTTGCTGGCACTGCCGTTCGCCTGTCTGGTAATCTTTGCCGTCATCCGCATGGCGACAGCTGGCAGCCGGCGCTCGGATGAGGAGGCGGTCTCGGTTCTGCCGTCCGCAACCCCCAGCCCCACAGCCACGCTGACACCCACCATTACGCCCTCGCCGCTGCCACCGACAGCAACTCCCTTTTCATTGTCAGGCTTTGATGACACGATTGCCTCTGGCGAACGTGCCAGTCGTGATTATTACCCGGTGCAGCTTCAGGTCTTCCCAAATCGCCAGACGCTGCCGCGAGTCTACATTGTACAGGAGCAGGATATCGCTATTGCCGAATGGCGTTTTGACCCCAATCCCGATGTCGTGTCTTGGTTGAGTGGCATGATTATCCGCCCGGTACTCGGTGTGCCGTTCAGCCCAGCCAATCTCGACCTCTTCCGCAGTCTGGATGCGGAATCGGTCTTTGTTGTCACCATGAACACCGGGGATGTACTGCAATTTGTCTTTGCGGAAAGGAGACAAGTCGGACGTGCCGAAACTGCCTTTTTCCAGCAAGATAAGCCCGGATTGGTGCTGGTCTTGATGGGTGAGACCTTTGCTGATGGATCGCCAACCGACTTGCGTTATCTCGTGGAAGCCAGCTATCCAATTCATCAAGAAATTGCGCGTCTGCAAGCGGACGCTCAAGCGAGTGTTGTGCCCATGGGAACCAGTCAATTCATTGAAGATAGTTCCCTCACGGTGCAAGATGCCAGACTTGTCGCTTCCAACAATTTGCCGCCTGACTTAGCCTACGCGCTCATTGATGTACAGGTATTATCCACATCAAATGCTGTCTCCCCCTCGGCATGGCAGTGGTGGCTCGAATTGCCGGCCTCGGAACGCCTGACCCTCGACCCGAACGCCTCCGCGGTTGGCACTTGTGCCAGTGTGAACACCGATATCCCAGCTGCTACCGCAACCTGTGTATCACTCGGATTTATTACCGCAAACACCATTGAAAATGGGCGCTTATTGGTAACATCAAACACAGATGAAGAAACCGTGTTTGATGTGCAATTCACGCCTGTCGCCTTGGAGCTATCTGCCAGCAGCCTTGATGTGCAATTAGAGCGCGTGTCCTATACCACTGACAGTCTCACTGTGGAAGCTCGGATATTTAATGCCACAGAAGAAGCACTGACGATTACCGCAACCGATATATCCCTGATTCTCGGTTTTGTCCCTCAGCCAAGTGGCATGACAATTCACCCTGCGTTTGAACCCGCCACGCTGCAACCGACCACTGCTATGGACATCAGCTTGAACTTCCCCTATTCAGGCGAGGGCTATGGGATGCTCACGATGATGGAGCGAGTGTGGGCGATCCAAATTCAATAGTATTAATCCGGTTGCAAGTTTTCAACGCTCTGATATGTGATTGCCAAACACTGAGACAAGGAAGAGTGTTCTGGCTACCTAACTCAAAACCAAGCTTATGAGCCATCAGGGGAAGCGGTATCACATTGACTTATAGGACTATACTTGAAGTTTAGTGCTTGAAGTACATCTGTCAAAAGCAACCACTGCTAAGCCGCATATTTGGAATTCTTCGACCAGGGATAAACTGTCAATGTTTTGTGTTCATATCAATGCTTCACTACACACAACACGAATTGTTAACCCTTCGTCTTGTCGTCTTTCATCACCTATGGTGTTAGCCAATCCGTAGTCTCGTGCAATTCGTTTAAGCTGTTCTATGAGTCTATGAGATTTAAGATTCCTGCTACGCAAAGCATTTAGCTCATTATGGCAGCGACGCGGAAGAGTGGTATTTGAAAATAGTTGGCTTAGATAATTAGCAACTTTGCGGGTTTCCAGCTCTTTTGAACTATCATGAATATGCTGAAGTTGCTGTAAGACAAAGCTCCGTCCTAATCCGCTACGCCCTGTAGAGTGAATTAGCTCTGCTTGCCTTGCTATAACTTCCTGCTCGAATTCATACTGAATGCGAGAAACAATCTCATTATAGTGTGGCGGTAGGCTTTGCTTTGCGGTTTCGGGAGAACACTGCAATCTATATAGCACGTCTTGCAAGTCACTGGTCAGCACATTCCCTAATTCATCCAGTAAATACATACGTCTATATTTCGTCTCACCATTTCGATCTTGAGCTTCACACAAAACATAGATACTGGGCTGTTGTCCCGAAACTCTGCCACTACGAATACCATTGGGTAAATTCTGGATATAGTCGAAACGTTTCGGATCATCAATTTGAAGTTGCCTAATAATCTCTTCAGCCTCTAACAGGCTGAATGGGATATTTTCTTCTCCATCAGCCTCCAAAATACGTGTATCATTGCTATAAATTGCATACATGGCTTCTTCGTTAAGCCGCTCAGATTTGCTCAAAATATAAGCATCCTCGCCAATCATGTCATGTATTTCTTGGACTCGACGAGATAAACGTTCCTGTAAACCCAACTGTTTCTCAACACCAGCTTCAGGCAGGAAATTATAGACATAGACACAATCATGAGAACTGCCCAAGCGGTCAATGCGTCCTGCTCGTTGGATAAGTCGCACAGGGTTCCAATGCAAGTCGTAATTGATGATATGATCTGCGTCTTGCAGGTTTAAACCTTCCGACAAAACATCAGTTGCTACCAAAACTCTTAAATCACCACCAGACGTTTTAACAACAGGATTTGCATCGGGGGCAAAGCGAGCAACAACTTCCAATAAATCCGTTGTTCGGCTATCAACTTTGCGAATTAGCTTATCTCCAACAATAGTTTTCAAGTTCTCGTACAAATAATCAGCAGTATCTGAGAATTGTGTAAAGATCAGAACTTTGCCTGTCACGGGCGAACCTGGCAGTTGTCTGTTTTCTTCGTGTGGATTTCGCCCCCGTCGTACCATTTCCTGAAGTACAATCAATTTATCATCCAATTCAGGTGTTATTGGTTCAATGAGTTTCTCCATCTGCCACAGAATACCAAGGTCTGCTGTGATTGCCTCATAAAGGTTGTTGGCATCGAAATGTTCGATGTTGTAGCTCTGACTTGCCTGACGCAATTCTGCTTCTATATCAGCAAAATCTACTTGATCATCACGGTCTGATTCGTAGAGAATGGACTGAGCCTCTTCACCAGCCGGGATGAAACCGGAAGCCAATGAACGTAGAAAAAGCTCATGGATATTGCACAGTCGGCGAAGTGTTTCTCTAAATGCTGCGACACTACTCTCAAATCGTTTGAACAGCATCACGCGCATTAGCCCGCCCAAAGTGCCAGAAGCTTTCTGGAGATTTTTGTAAGGGCCGTGTTCCCCAAATTCCGAAAGCACAAATGGATAGAGGTTGTAACGAGCGTATTTGAGATCGCCCATCAAATCTCGTAAGGCTGCATAAACTTGAGCGCCATACGTTTGTTCAATATTGTAAGTAACAGTATCTAACTGGCGTTCAGGAAAATACTTTGGTTCTCCATCAATGCTAACATAGCGCCGTCCGACATTATCCTCTTCACCATAAACGGTTAGTACGTGGCGACGTGTACGGCGTATCAGAATGCGATCCAATAAATCACGAATATTGGCACTGGGGCGGTCACCATTACGTGGTTCAACACGGCGGAAAAATTCTGTCAAATTGGGCGGATTAGGTGGATTTAGCAAGTTGGTTCGATCATCAGGGTGCCATAATCTGATTTGATGGTAAATGTCCCAAGCACTAGTGTTTCGGGGTGTTGCAGTAAGCAAGATAGCCGGACGGTCTCCCGTGAACAACTCAAGTGCGTGATAACGCTGTGAGTCGCGGCTACGGAAGTTATGACTTTCATCAACGAGTACAATACCTGCATTGCTATACTTTGGATTATCAAGCAATAACCGTTCATTTCCTTTTTGACTGAGCATTCCCATGCTGAGAACCGTTGCCCAGATGCGGAACTTGGCGATATAGGCTTCCCACATTGGAACAAGCGAAGCAGGGCAAACGATGACACCATAAGCGGCTTCATAGATGTTCCAGTGCTTGAGCAGAGCAAGCCCAATGAAAC
Source organism: Chloroflexota bacterium (assembly GCA_022616515.1). Taxonomy (GTDB): domain Bacteria; phylum Chloroflexota; class Anaerolineae; order Aggregatilineales; family J027; genus JAKEEQ01. The sequence goes on from JAKEEQ010000385.1 coordinate 6,480, forward strand.
TCTTCCCTAAACCCACGACATCTGCAATAAAAACACCGCCAGTTTCTTTAAGAATACGCCGTGTCTGTTCAACCGCGACTTCCTGATATGCTGCCAATGGTGGCATTTCTGCTTCCCACAACA
>JAKEEQ010000386.1 GCA_022616515.1 Chloroflexota bacterium
CGGATCATTGCTTGGGTCGATGGCATCCCGCGAGCTACTGCCCGGAAAACGCCTTTCGCTCGCTTGGCGACTGCTTAATTTTAATTCGCCAACAGCGTCAACTAAATGTTAGACTCCGACCCCTATTCATTGTTTACCGGGTATATAACGTGTCCACCTCCAAGCAGGATACCGCCATCTGGAAGTCTCTCGACTTTGACAGGTACCGCGTCCACAGGAATCTCATCAACTTTCATAAAGATGAGATCACCTTGTTGAACGTAAACTCGCTTTGGCAAGGGTACCTTCTTCTGATCCTTGTTGTCTCCAAGCAAGTCATAGCGAACGAACCGGGACAACGCCAAGATAGCGAGAGGTCCACCGTAGTCGCGCCAGTCGAACGCCTTACCATCCAAGCTGGTGCAATCAAGCTGAATTACACCTTCGATCTCGAATCGTTTGTTGCGGCAGTCATCATCAATATGCCAAACAGGATTGAAGGGATTATGAGAAAATGCGTTCCGAATCATGCGTACAATCTGATAAGCGTTTATGACCTGTGGATTGGAGTGTGACTTTGGGTTTTGAAATGAACCTTTGATGGCATAGAGAATTGCTGAAGCCATAAGAAAAGTAGCACTTCGTTGGAGATTCCATGCAGCGAAATTTGCCTCTTCATTCGAGAGAGCAATTTCGGAGTAGTTGAATATATGCTTTCCGTGCGACCATTGAATAGGAAGGTCTAATGGTTGGACATCAAAAGTCACTGCCAGACGGGTCGCAGTTGCTAGTCGAAATTGTCCTTCGGCAGACCGAAGATGCTCCAAATGAATCTCACGTTGCTCCATTTATTTTCCTCCTTACATTTCCAAGAACGTTTGGGTCGCTACACAAAGCTCCTTAATTATAATTGAACTTTTTGAGTCTTCAAGAGTGTTTTAAAGTTCTTAAAGGTTCACAGATTATATTTTACTATCTCACGATTTAACGCCGTTGCTGACCACACCCTCGCCTAACTGCGGCATGATTACATTGATTACCATAATTACTTCTGTAACTGCAATTTTATGGGATTGTTTTCTAATGATTTACCCCTCCAACTCTGTGAGCTACCTTCCCTCTGTTGACGACTTGCCTAAACGCGGTTGTTATGTGGACAATTCTGAATCGACAAGCGGTAAAGTCCCTCTCCGCATTGGCGGGGAGGGATTTAGGGAAGGGTGCAAAAACGGCTTTGCAATGCGGCGTTCTGGAGGGAAAGTACTACGCCAGCTTCACGCCTCGCAAACGCAAACTGTTCGTCACGACACTCACGCTGCTAAAAGCCATTGCCAGCGCCGCCAGAATCGGATGTAGCTGCTGCAAGAAATCCGGGGCAAAGGGGACCAATGCCAGCACACCCGCCGCCACCGGGATGAGAATCGTGTTGTAGCCAAAGGCCCAGAACAGATTCTGCCAGATGGTGCTCAAGGTGCTGTGCGAGAGGCGGATTGCTTTCGGCACAGCGCGTAAATCACCGCTCATCAGCGTTACATCGGCGGTTTCCATGGCGATGTCGGTACCAGTGCCAATCGCCAGCCCAACATCAGCCTGTGCCAGTGCCGGGGCGTCGTTGATGCCATCGCCCACCATACCGACGACATAGCCCTCATCCTGCAACTGCTTGACATGCGCGGCCTTATCGCCGGGCAGCACCTCGGCAAACACGCGGTCAATGCCCGCTTCTCTGGCGATAGCGTGGGCAGTCGCTTCGTTGTCGCCCGTCATCATGACCACTTCGAGGCCCATCGCCTTCAACTTCTGGACGGCCTCGCGTGAACCTTCTTTGATGGTGTCGGCAATGCCAATCACACCAACGGCCTGATCATCCACAGCCAGCCAGATAGCGGTTTTGCCTTCACGCTGCAACTGCTCAACGGTTGTTTCGAGGCCGTTCAGGTGAACGTCTCGCTCCTTCATCAACCTCTTGCTGCCAACCAGTACATTCTGCGCATTGACCGTCGCCGCCACACCATGTCCGGTCACCGCTTCAAAATGCTGCGGCTCACTGAGTTGAATCGCGTGGTCGGACGCATAACGTACAATGGCTTCACCAAGCGGATGCTCACTGCCGCGTTCGGCGCTTCCGGCCAACGTTACCACCTCATCTTCGGTCAATAAATGAGTCACAATGTCGGTCACGGTTGGCTCACCGCGCGTAATCGTGCCCGTCTTGTCCAGAATAATCGCCTTGAGCTTTTTGGCGCGTTCGAGGGCGTCACTGTTGCGGAACAGGATGCCATTTTCGGCACCCTTACCCACGCCCACCATAATCGCGGTCGGCGTTGCCAGCCCCATTGCACACGGACAGGCAATCACCAGCACGGCAATCGTGCGAATCAACGCAGCGGTAAAATCACCCGTGAAACCATACCACAGCGCAAAGGTGAACGCAGCAGTCCCGATCACAAACGGCACAAATATCGCCGCGACACGATCCACCAGATTTTGAATCTGGGGTTTGCTGCCCTGCGCCTGCTCCACCATGCGGATGATCTGGGCTAATGCCGTCTGTTTGCCGACGCCGGTTGCCTCGAATTTCAACAGCCCGTTTTTATTCATGGTTGCCCCGATAACAGTATCGCCAACGGTTTTTTGCACGGGCATCGATTCGCCGGTCAGCATGCTCTCATCAACCGCGCTGCTGCCGTCAATGACCACGCCATCCACCGGGATTTTCTCGCCGGGGCGCACAATGACAGTATCGCCAACATTCACCTGACTGATGGGGATGTCCAGTTCGATGCCGTCACGGATTACGCGGGCTGTTTTCGGCTGGAGGCCAATCAACTTCTTGATGGCTTCGCTGGTGCGGCCCTTAGCCCGAACTTCGAGCACTTTACCCAGCACAATCAGCGTGATAATCACAGCGGCGGTTTCGAAATAGACGTGCATTCCGATGGCGGTGTATCCCAGCGCAATCGGGACGCTGTAGAAGTAGGCAGCCGATGATCCCATTGCCACCAGCACATCCATATTCGCCGTGCCGTTGCGCAGCGCGTGATAGGCCCCCACGTAATAATCGCGGCCTACATAAAACTGCACCGGAGTCGCCAACGCCCAGAAGAATATATCGACCCAACCAGCGTGTGCCCACATGCCGAGGATATTGAAATCACGCAGCATACTCAAGGCAAACAGCGGTATGGTGAACAGCAGTCCAACCCACAGGCGAGTCATCTGGTGGCGCAATTCAGCGGCACGGGCCTCGGCCTCAGTGTCTACCAGATCATCTTCATCTGTCGATTCAATGACGCCATAGCCTGCCTTCGTCACAGCCTTAACGAGGTCACTTTTATCAACCGCACCCGCCGGAAAGCTAACCAGCGCATGTTCGGTAGCGAAATTGACATCGGCGCTGATAACCCCGTCGATTTTGCGCAGGGCACGTCCCACGTTTCTCTCGCAGTTGGCACAGGTCATGCCGGTGATGGGCATGTCGAGCGTCACAATCGGGACGTCATAGCCCGCCTTGCGCACCTTCTCAACCACCGCGCCGAGGCTGGTCACGTTCGAGTCGAAGCTGACATCGAGTTTTTCGGTAGCATAATTAACGCTTGCTGTTTCGATGCCGTCCAGTTTATTGACCGCTCGCTCGATGTTGTTGGCACAATTGGCACAGGTCATTCCGGTAACGGGCAGTGTGATTTGTTGTTGGCTCATGCATTATTCTCCCTACCCCCTATGGGAGGGGGTATTTTGGCAAATTTATTGAGGCACAGAGCGGGACGTGGTGTACCACTCCCCTCCAAAACATGCGTGGCAGAGGGGTCGGGTATACCCGGATCAGTTATGCGAGTTCCTGCGTGGCTGGATACTCGATCTCGACCAACTTTTCCTTGATGGCGTTCAGGGTAGCCGGGGCTTCCCACTCCACGACAACTTGCCGGGTGCCTTCATCGGCTTTCACAAACTTTACACCGTCAATTTCACTGAGTTCATTCTGGACGGTGTGTACACAGTGTCCACAGTGAATAGCGGGCACAAAAAGTGTACGTTTATCAGTCATGTTGAATTGCTCCTTCGTTATCTGGCTTTGTTTTTATTTTGTGTTCTAAAGACTTCCAGCACCTCTTCGAGCACCGTTTCGCGCTCATCGGGATTATCGCCGCGCACGGCTGTCGTCAAGCAGGTGTGCAGATGATTATCCAGCACCAATTCGGATACACGGGACAGTGCCGCTTCGGTAGCCTGGATTTGTTTGATAACATCAATACAGTAGCGATCATCCTCCACCATCTTGATGATGCCGTTGATATGCCCGGCGACACTTTTGAGCCGGTTGGTGACATCTTTTCGTGTCTGGTCGTCCATAATTACCTCGTTCTACCATCATACCCCATCCCATAGGGGGTGGGCTATGGGTAATATATCACTATTTTGGAATGAGAATCAATACCCATTTACCGGCAACTTTTCTAAAAGGGCACGATGGGCCTGCATAAAGTTCCAGAATTCAACCTGAGTGCGCGATGATGGCAGGCGCAAGTTTCGGGCGATATGAATTTGATGCTCAAGAGTCATCCCCTCAACCTCAACTTCAACCAATTTGCCGAGTTCCATCACGACATTGAGCATATCTGGCGAAATATCATGCTCGCGAAGTCCCTGCACGATGCTTTCCTGTGCGCCCGATTCTGGTTCTCGGAAAATCATTGGCACATCCAGTAGGTCATCAGGATAGACGCGCCGAAAGCGTGCCCACGGGTGATCCGACCACACGACGAGTACTACCTCATCGGTGAAGAGGGGCGCATACTCAAGGCCGGCATGATCCAGTATCTTGCTGGATACACCGAAATCCACCTGCCCACTGATTAACCGCTCAAAGACACTTTCTCGTGAGCGGACCTTTATATCAACCCGCACATTCTTGAACTCCTGACGAAAGCTGGCAATCAGCCCGGTCAACAGATATTTTCCGGCGGATGTCGAGCAGCCGATGACCAGCGTGCCGGTGACCGTGCCGTGAATGACCGACATGTTCTCCTCAAGGCGGCGCACCGTCGTCAGCAGTTCCTGCGCCATCGGGCGTAAGGCTTCCCCCGCGTCCGTTAACCACACGCCACGCCGGTGCCGCTCAAAAAGCTGAGTCCGGAATCGTGCTTCCAGCGTCTGGATGATCTGGCTTACAGTGGGTTGCGAGATGTGCAGGGCCTGTCCCGCCTTGCTGAAACTGCCACATTCAGCAACCGTCAAAAATGTCTCTACTTCCTGTAAAGACAGCATAGTGCTCCTCAGCTATAGTCAAACTTACGCACATTATCATCAGAAATTCCTATACCAGCAGGTGATTTTCATCACTATATCGAATGACTATTGCATGTGAAAATATTGATTTGCAGCAAAGGGGTAGTGTTTGAATTAAGACGCTAATCGTCAGCTCCTAACGTCGATAGCCCGATTACCGCCCGGTAGCCGGGCTATCCTTTTTCCCCGATTCTGTAGCATACAACCATCGTAAGCCGCACCAAAACAATGGGCGTGCCGTTGGGTGAATGGACGACCCCGCACCGTCACCCGAATCGTGTCATTCAGGCGACGCCCGTTGAGGTTGGGATAGCTGCGTTGATGACAGGCGGACGGGATATATCCCGTCCCTACGACGGCCCCTTGATGTACCGTAGGGACGCCATACATGGCGTCCGCCAGCGAACACATCCGACTCACCCAATTTTACCTGACACCGCCTTCATACTCCCGGCTAATATTGCGGAGGCCGCAAGCGACCTCCCTACAAGGGTCGTGTGCTATAATCAGAGTAAGCCAGTTGCCGGGAGGACATTTTATGGTACAACCAACGCGCACGGGCATCAAAGCAAGTGAATATTACCAGCTTGCTGAATACCAGCAACATGAGTTGATTCAACTCATCAACGGTGAGGTGATTATTGGGATGCCGCCAGTATTAAAACATCAGGATATTGTTCGGGAGATTTTAATTTTATTGGCGCTAATTGCACGCAGACTCGGTGGAAAAGCATATGCTTCGCCAATAGAAGTCCACCTTGATGACAATAATGTCTTTGAGCCGGATGTATTGTATATCCAATCTGATAATCTCACTATCACACAGTTGGACGAAAAACGCATTATGGGTGCACCTGATCTGGTTGTAGAAGTGTTATCACCGGGCACAGCGAAATTTGACCGGCAAGAAAAATATCAAGCGTATGAGAAACACGGTGTTCATGAATACTGGATTGTTGATCCGGTGCATGAAGTGGTTGAGGTCTGGAACCTGAGCGCAGATGGGCGCTACACACGACAGGGCGCATTTGCTGGTGAGGATTCATTTGAGTCTGCTGTGCTTGACGAAAGTATCAGTGTGAAGGCAATTTTTAACGTTTGATAAGTAGGGAGGTTGCTTGCGGCCTCCGCCATCCTTCGGCCTCCTCGACCACGCCGCCTGCTAGACGGGCTATCCTTTTTCCCCATTTCGCAGTACCATGTGACCATGTTTTAATAGTGCCTGCACATTGGGAAATTTACCGCGTGTTGCTCTCTCCCCATAATCCCCTTCCTAACCCTCCTTTCCCCTCTGTCGCTAGCGCGACATCTCCCCATAAATGGGGAGAAATGGGGCGGGAACTCTTGCGCGGGTCAACCCGGCTTTCCCCCATGAATGGGGGAAATGTCCGAAGGACAAAGGGGGAAGAGAGCAGAGGTGCGTGGGGTAAAGCCCGAACGAGTTCAATACGATGAAGCGATTCCTGTTTTTTATCACCCTGATAATTCTTATCCTGCCCCGGCTGCCATCCGCCGCGCAGGATGATATAAACCTGCTGCCCTTTCAACCCGTCAGCGGAACCCTGAATGATGATGAACCTTCACAGTTGTGGCGCTTTGAGGGGCAGGCCGGGCAGGTGATTTCGCTGTTAGCGCAAACGACGGGTGGTGATCTGAACCCGATCATCGCACTGCGCAAAGTTCAGGGCGAAATTATCATCGCCAATGATGACTCGCGCTTTGGTGATCTGGATGCGCGTTTAGAAGGCGTGGCCCTGCCCGAAGATGGCGTCTATCAGGTGCGGGTTTACCGCGAAGGTGAAAATCAGGGTACGACCAGCGGCGATTATCGACTTACGCTGCTGGAAGGTTATGGCAGCACCCCGTTCATCTACCGCACCACCTCGGAACGTATCTGGCTGCGGCAAACGATGCCCCAACAGGAAGTGGTCCTCGCTGAGCTACCTGAAGACGATTTTTATTTGCGTGCCGATGTGCAGGTGACCCACAATGAGGATAACCTGCCGCTGGAAATCGGCTGGCGTTTTCGGGAGGATTGGGTCTTCACCTGGACGCTGGCGGGGGACTGGCAGTACTCAACGTCGCTTGAATCAGACAGCGGCGTGTACGATGCCCTGACCGAACAGGCCATTCAGGTCGAATTTCTCATTCACGCTGACACACTGACCTTATTCGTCAACGGCGAAGAGGTCACCGCGCAGCCGCTCACCAGCGAACCGGGTGACTCAAACGCAGTATCCGTCACTTATGCAATGCCCGAAGATGCGCAGATTGCTCCCTCCCTGATAATCGAAAACCTGCTCATCAGCGGTGTGTATTACGAGGAGGATTCGCTGGCCGTACCACCTATCGACCCGCAAGATCGCATTTACAGCTACGACGGCATTCACACGCAGGTGATGGCCGAGTTGTACGCGAAAGACATTGTGCCAGAAGGCGGGCGCGGGTTGCAGGCCACCGTCAATGGCGGCTTTGTCTTCACCGACCGGGTGGGTTTCAGTGCCTATCCGCTGTTTGCCGACCGCGTATTTGAGAATTTCGTGATGAGTTTTGTGTCGGTGGTGCGTAGGGGCAATGACAACACCGCCTGTGGACTACTCTTTCATGAATCCGATGAAAATGAGAGTTTTGCTACGGCCCTTGCCACCCCCAACCGCGACCTGTATTTCCTGAATTATGAAGACGGCGAACTCAGCGGCGAAAACATCGTGACGCGCTCCCCGGCCCTGCGGGGTGGACTGCAAACGGGAAATTATATCCTCGTTATCGCAATGGACCACACCGGCCTGATTTACGTGAATGGTTTATTGCAGGGGCAAATTGAACTGGCATCCGAGCGCGGCGAATTGTTCGTGCAGGTGGTGGTGGATGAGGAAATCGATGCCAACTGCCTGATGACCAATGCGTGGGTGTGGGAATTGCCATAACGGGCACCTAGAACCTAGGCCGCTCTTCCATATCAATAATTGAGATAGGTTCGCAATTATTGAGCACACCTGTTTGCAAATTTGGGATTTGGTAATTCGGTGTTATTATAATGTGAACATCATACTTACTTTGAAAGGATGTTCGCATGAAATTTCTGCGTTGGCTTCTATCGCGTCTGTGGGCTTTTTTTATCATCCCATTTCGCAAGGATCGAAACAGATTCATACGAATAGGGGCGGGCTTCATTAGCTTTTTCGTTATTTCTATGTGTTGCATAATATCCTCAGCGATTGGCACTGCTGTAGGAATTCTTCCAGACACTACTGCGACAGCAGCCGCTGAAACGGAAGTCGTTGAGCGTGAAGCAACAGGAGTATGGCTAACTGCAACAGCCGCAACTTTTACGCCTACTTCAACGGACACACTTACGCCAACCGTTACAGATACACCGACGGTTACGGACACATTTACGCCAACAGACACGTTTACGCCATCGCCAACTGTGCCAACAGATACACCAACTAATACCTTTACGCCGACTGACACATTTACACCAACCGATACCTTCACACCGTCGCCAACTGTACCGACAAACACTCCAACGGATACTCCAACAAATACTGACACACCGACAGCTACAGCCACCATTGTTTTTGATGAAGACGATATTCTCGCCCTGATTGATGCAACGATGACTCTTGTTGAACAACCTGTAGATAATCTGAGGGTTGAAAACGGGATACTGATTGGCGATGCTCCAGCGTCAAACAGCGAGTTTGATTCAGAGTTGGAATATCGAATGGCGTACATAGGATCGTTTGTTGGGGCCGTTACCGAAGGCTACAAACTTGAAAACACCGCGCCGGGAGTGAGAAAGCCAACCAGTATCCGTGTAGAATTCAAATCAGGGTCTATAGTTATAGTCCGCGTCACGTTCAGTTTTCGAAATGCGGAACTCTTCTTGGACGGCGATTTGACGGCTTCACAGTTTCTAGGCACTTGGACGGTTGAATAGCCCCGGTAGGGGCGTCCCGGCGTGGACGCCCGCTCGGAACATACACAATACGAAGAAACTCACCCCGCCAGCTATAACGCGCCGGGGTTTGTTCAGTAAGACGTGCTATTCAGTAGCAAAAAATATGCGATTACTGCTTGAATCATCCCAGATAAACAGGAGACCTTCTTCGGTTACGCCAACATGAAATGGACGATCTACTTGGACACGACTTCCGCCGAAAAGCTCCGCCGATGTATTGAATCCGCCAGTAAAGATGGTTTCGCTATTGATTACGCCACTGTCACCCACTATGGAGAAGTCATATTGATTATATGTGCAGGTGTCATCTTCGGATTTGTTGCAGGCAAACTCAAGTTGAACCACTACCAAACGTACATTTTCGTCAGTAGTGACCGTTTCGCTTAAATCTTCTTCTTCCAACAAGTTTACAACTGTAATAGAAATTTCCCCATTACTGAGAAATTGTGTTTCCCCAAATGGAACTGGATTCGAGCGACTGGCCCCAACTTCAGATTCAGAGCATCTTGCTAGCAATATCCCCATTTCGGCTCGGACGTTCCAGAGATCCATTATCGATTCGGCATTATCTAAACGATCACTTAGACGCGACTTGATGTTTTCAACGTCACAGCCATTATCCTGCGCGTAGCTTATGGAGGGAATAAACGAAGTCAATAGAAAACAAACTGTTAAAAAATATTTGAGTTTCATGGCGTTCTACTCCAGGTTGATTTCTATACCATTCAAGAATTCGTTAATCGTATCCATGTATTCATCAAGTTCGCCTGTTGGAGCAGTCGCCATGATGAAGACGAAAGCGCCAGATTCAACATTAAGCATAATTGTCATGAGACTGTCAATCTCATCCATGAAAGAAAATCTGATTGTGCCAGCTTCCATACCAGAAATTTCGCGAGTCTCAAAGGACGTAATCGACGGGGCCTGTGCATCTTCATTACCTGAAAAGGCAGCACTAATTACTGCCGCAATGGAGATGTACCCAAACATATATCCTGACACAAACTCGACCGGCTGCTCTTCCAAACCCGGTCCGAAAAGCTGATCAAGTTCATTTTCAGCTTCTCCACTGTAGGCCACAGACATAATGAATTGACCGCTTTCGAGGGTGGTGTCGAGTATACTATTATCCTCTTCTGGGTTAATCGTCGGGTCATTATAAAGGCTGATAGAACCTTCCTCCGGATCAATATACAATTCCCAGTCTGCCGGATAGCTAAAGGTCAGTATATCGTCAATTGTGGTATAGGTCTGCCAGTCATCCTGCGCCATTACGATATGAGGAAGAATCAAAACGAAAATCGTAAATAAAAGAACTAATCGCTTCATATTGAACCTTTCATTTGCGGAGTTGAAAAGGAAATAAGGTATGTACTTGCGTTCTCTTAATAGATTACTACAATATCGCAATTACTTCAATTAATTTCTGGATGATTACTAAGGTAAAATGGAGTATCTAGCAGGTTGTTGTTGTAAAGGACACACAAGCTTGGGTGAATCTCATTTAATTTTTACGGACTAAAGGGACGTTCCGACATGAGCGTCCGCTCGAAACATACAGCATTTATCGGCAGCGGCGCACTCGATTGATGCGTTTTGACAGAATTATCGGGTTATGGTCTTGTTGACACGGGACGGGGTATACCGCGCCCCTCCGGGATGGCAGGTTGTCAATACGGACATGGCACATGATACCTGTTCAGAACCGATATATCGGAGGGGTCGGGTACACCCGATCCCCGTTTATGAACAAGACACGCCGCAACGAGAATCCCGCAAAGTCGTTATAATTGTTGTATATGGGACACGGTGTACCGTGCCCCTCCGGTATGATGGAAACCATGCGCAATGAACAACCAACCTTCAGAACGCCGAAAATCCCCACGTAAATACGACTATGATTACACGCAGGCAGGTGCTTATTTCGTGACTATTTGCACCTTTCAACGGGTCAATTTCTTTGGTGAGGTTGTTGAAAGCGATATGCGATTGAACTTTTATGGGCAGATTGCATCGCATTGCTGGAAGTCGATTTCAAAACATTTTGAACACGTCTCAGTTGACGAATATATCATCATGCCCAATCACATGCACGGTATTTTGTTTGTTGAGGAAGGCAATAAGTACCTGCTTGGCAACATTGTCGGGAACTATAAAGGGGGCAGTTACTCGCCTTATCAATCGAAATCGTCCTGAGATAGAGCACGATTCTGTCTGGCAGCGCAATTTCCATGAACACATCATTCGTGATGAACAGATGTTAAACAACCTGCGAACTTACATCATGAATAATCCAGAAAATTGGGTCGAGGACCGATTCTATGGGTGATGATAATGTTGTATTGTGAATTGGGACGCGGTATACTGCGCCCCTCCGGGGTGGCAGGTTATCCATATGGACATGGCACATCATACCTGTTCAGAACCAATATTTCGGACGGGCGGGGTACACCCGATCCCGGTTTGCTCAATCCGTGTTGTAACGTCTCGCGGCTCTTACACCCTCTTGAACTTCGTGGGATAGGTCAGGCGGTAATCAACCTCAGTGGGCTTATAAACATCATCACGCCACCCAAAATATCCCTTCACATACTTATCAACACGCGCGTCAAATTCGATTACATCACCGACCTGCAATTTCAGATCTTTTAACTGTTTGCCAGCCGTCAACCATAAATGGTCGGCGACAACCGCATCGCTGTCGGCGCGGTTGATGTTGGTGAGCAGCAGGGTATCCTTATCAGGGCCACGATACGCCGTCTTCTTACCGAATCGCTCCACCTGTCCGCGAAAGCGCATTCTCTGGCCCGCCAGTGCCTTGAGTTCTTTTCGCATAACCCGACTATAACCCTGACCAGTCCTCGGTTGATTTCGCATCATCATAGCGGACCGACACGCTTTCCACCGTCAGACCGTTGACTTCTTCGACGCGCAGGGTTGTGCCATTGAGTTTAATCTCGTCACCGACCGACGGCGAGGCATTCAGCAGCGCCAGCACCAACCCGCCGATGCTCTCGACATCATGCTCGTCGTCAGCTATCGGCACATACTCGGCAATTTCATCCAACCGTACGCTGCCGAGCGCGATGATATGTCCCGGCCCGACGACAGTAATGGGCGGGCGCTCATCCGTATCAAATTCGTCGCGGATTTCGCCTGTTACTTCCTCGATCAAGTCTTCCAGCGTGACCAATCCCGCCGTGCCGCCATATTCATCGACCACAATGGCGATGTGGATGTGGCGCTGTTTAAGCTGCTTAAGCAGTTCATCGGCGGACAGTTGTTCGGGGATGAAGGGCACATCATGGATGAGGGCCTTCATATCAAATGGCTCTCCGCTGATTTCGCGTCTCACAAAATCCTTGAGGTAGATGACACCTATAATGTTATCGAGGCTGCCTTCATACACCGGCAGGCGCGAATGATGTGACTCAGCCAGTTTTTTCGCGAGTTCATCATGCGATATATCCACCGGGACAGCATCCATACGAGTGCGCGGCGTCATAATCTGCCCGGCGTGCAGCTCCGAAAAGTCAAAGATATTGCGAATCAGTGCCTGTTCATTGGCCTCCACCAGACCGCCCACCACGCTCTCCGACACAATCAATTCAAGATCGTTTGCAGTCGTCAGCAGGCTTTCTTTGGAGGGTGGCTTGACGCGCAGCAAGCGCAGGACGAACATACCAATGTTATTCAGTATCCTGATGGGAATTGCGAAAATTCGCTGCATGAGGGCCATCGGAGCCGCCAGCGCGAACACCGCACGTTCCGCATTTTGCAGCGCCAGCGATTTGGGCACCATTTCACCAACCACCACGTGTAGATAGGTGATAACGGTCAGTGCAAAAAAGAAAGAGATAGTGTGGACGGCATCGCCCTCAATACCAAACCAATCATGCAGCGGTCCCTCAATGATATGGGCAATCACGGGTTCGCCATACATACCCAGCCCCAGACTGGCAATGGTGATGCCAAGTTGGGCCGAGGCGATATAACGGTCCGCTTCGGCGGGGTCGCGCACGATTTTGCGCAGGCGTCTGGCAGTGACATTACCCTCTTCGGCAAGTTGCTCAATGCGGGTGGGACGCACGCCGATGATGGCGAATTCCGCCGCTACAAACATGCCGTTGAGTAGAATCAGCAACAAAATCACGAGATAGGGGAAAATGGCTTCCATCAGTCAAGTTCCTCTTCTGTGACGTCCGATTTTTTTGGCAGGATGAGCTTGACTTCTTCTACAGCGCGATCTTCAACCGTCTGGGCTATCAGGCGTATCGAATCGACGGTGATTTCTTCACCCTGACGCGGGATTTTTTCCATCAAATTGGGCAGCAGGCCGCCGATGGTATAGGCTTTGTCGGTAGGCAGTTCAATATCGAAGCGGTCATTGAGTAGACTGATCGGGGCATCCCCTCGAATCAAAAATTCCTGTTTATCGATCTGCTTGATCTGCGGCGTGGTGTCGGTGTCAAATTCGTCCTGCACCTCTCCGAACAACTCTTCGATGAGGTCCTCGCGGGTGACCATGCCCAGCGTCCCGCCATATTCGTCAAATACAATTGCCAGATAGTGCTCTTCACGGTTCAATGTCGCCCATACCTCATCAACCGGGGTTGTTTCGGGCACATAGGTTACCTCACGCAGACACTCCCGCACGGACTGGATGTCCTTTGCGACGGAGTGCTGAAATACATCCTTCAGGTGAACAAAGCCGATGATATGGTCAATGTCGTTTTCATGAATGGGAACCCGTGTGAAATCACTCTCCGCGACAATTTTGAGGACTTCATCGAGTGGCAAATCGACAGAGGCCGTGACCATGCGCGTACGCGGCACCACAATTTCACCGATTTTCATCTCGCTAAGTCGGAAGACATTATCCAGCAGGCGATGTTCCTCCGGGTCCAGCACGCCGCCCTCGACACTTTGCTCAATCAAAAACTTAATCTCTTCAGGGGAGTGGACATGTTTGTGCCCGCCTTCGTGCGTCGCCCCGAACAGCCTCAAAAGGAATGTACCACTGCCATTGAGCAGGACAATCAGCGGGCGCAGAATCCACTCCGCCGACCAGCGCATCGGAAGCACGGTGGCAAAAGCAACTCGTTCGGGGTAGCGCAGTGCCAGCGATTTCGGCACCAGTTCGCCCAGAATCACCTGTAAGGTGGTCAGGAAGATGAGAACCAGCGTCGCCGCCATGCCAGCCGCCGCCGCACCCTCGCTAATGATAGGCAGTTCGCCAAAAACTGGCTCAATCAACGGCGCAATTTGCTGCTGGCCGTAAATACCCAGCACCACGCTGGAAAGGGTAATACCCACCTGACTGGCCGCGATGTAATTATCCAGCCGGTGTGAATTCTCGATGATGGGTCTCAACGCCTGGGCAAAACGATTGCCTTCAACGGCAGCCTGGATGATGCGCGGGCGGCGGGCACTTACTGCCGCGAATTCTCCTGCCACATACAGGGCATTGCACCCAATCATCAGCGCAACGACGATAAACATCGTTGCAATGGTTATCAACATTGTGTTGCCTTTTGTCGTGACTACTGGTACCCGGATTCTACCAGAACCGGACGAATAAGTAACCTGTCCTAAAATCCTGACTAATAATACCTGTCAAAAGCGTCATATTTCTATCAAACTTATAATAGATACAGTAGTTCTGCACAAAATAAATGGTAGGGTGGGCTAACGAGATAACATCAGATTGTAGATCGGCAGTTGTAAATGTATGCAAAGCGGAATTTGTGGCATCCTCCGGCGCGGAAGTTGTAGCATATCTGATATGCTGTAGAATAGGCTCAGAGGTATTTTACTGGCTCAAGCAAGTGAGGCTCCACCACCGCTTGCGAAGTAATTAATTATAAATTGGAGTATATTCATGGTATATACACGCCGGACGCGAGGTTCCTCCAAACAAGTTTCCCTGTCTACAACACAGTCTGAAGGGAAAGCTTCACACAACACCCGCCTACAGTCGGACATGCCCCTCACCACTGATACCGTCATACAGCTACAACATACGCATGGTAATCAGCATGTACGCAGACTCCTTGAATCTAGAGAATCCAGTTCTTCGCTCAGGGATCTGGAAACCATACCCTACCCGGAGATTGATTACGATACTGCCGCCGAAAATGATTCTGGGGCGCTAGTTCAACGTGCGTGGGACGATACCCTCATCAATTATGGTGTTATATGGAAGGAGAAGTCTGACGGGCAAATCCGCACGAAAAAATGGAAATCCACCAGTATCAAGGATGGGTAGAGAAATTTATCACTGCCCTGAAGACCAATAAAGATAATGATGTACTGAGTGCGCTGAATGGACTAAAGAGTCGTCTGGAAAGCGATCACTTGGCTGCGTCTCAGGGAAAGCTAAAGGCTCCCAAGGGCGTCAAGAATTTCAACAAACTGGCAGCTATTCAGGCGGCAAATGTGTTTTTCACCAAATGGATTGGCGTTGTGCAGGAACACATTAATTATGCAGCGAACACCGGCGACTGGATCACAGATTTCCGCCAGAAATATATCAATGATCCAGTGGCTGCGGGAATGACGCCCAAAGAACAGGTAATGGCAAATGTCGCAAAGATCGACAATGTAAGTAGTGAACATTTACAGGGTATAGACAAAATGTGGGATCTCGGTGGCCTGCCAATGCGCCAGCGGATGACAGACTTAATGGGCGGCGTCTCCGACCTGAGGCGCATGTCAGGCATAGAGTATTTTCTTGAACAAGTCAGCCCGATACATGTCGGTTATGAGGCAGCAAAGGCAATGTTCGAGTTCTGGATAACGGCGGTGCTCTATCATGGTTGGACCAACCCCTGGGAAACCTGGATGGTCACCAAAGCGAATAACCAGGACTTTGAAGGAAAGCCTATCACCGTCATCGATTCGTACGATGCAACGACACGTGCGCAATATGAACTGACACCGAATGGCAAGAAGATTCTTAAAGCTGACGGCCAACCCCTCGTGGGAGATAATATTTATGTGCTCACCAGTGACAACACCTGGTACGGAGGCTCTAAAGTAGGACCGATACATCACAGTTCTTTTATGCAGGGTGCGCCAGTCAAGTGTGCCGGGCATCTCCACACCGACGGCGGCGGTAACCTACAGCGCATTGACCTTAGCAGTGGGCACTATACACCGGACAAAACTGCTCTTAAACGAGCCATGTCCGTCCTGAGTAAACAGATGGATATTTCAGACGTACAGACTGGTAACTACTGACATTGAGCGACAAGTCACCCTGAATAATCTTTCAGGTTGGGAATGTAACTCAATAGGGGCAGCCCATCCTCTGACACAGTGTAAATATGTGCAGCAGTAAAATCCTGCCCGGCTTCGGTAACCTGTTTGGCTTCAAAGGCAGCATTGACTCGTTCAAGCGTTTCGTCCTCTCCGATAAGACGCACAAGCGCCACCAATGAATTGTGCTGCACAATTTCACCGGGGTAACCGAGGAAGAAAATTAGTTTGTCTATATCCTGTTCCTGAACATAATCCAGCAGGGTGACCGAGGCGCGGTTAGCAAGAGGTGGCGGGGCACTGAACATAATGCTCTGTAAACGTTCCACGATCTCAGACTTTTCGTCGTTTGTCCACCAATCAGCATGATTTTGCAGCCCGACGACAGATGCCAGTGTGTTATAAGTGAGTGGTTCATGCAGGCCACGCAGCAGCGCGTCATTCCGAATGTCAACTGGCATAATGGTGGGATGCAAGAGGAGGTTGGCAACTGCCTGGGCATCCTGCCACTGGTGGACAATTGACCTCACAAGGGCTTCACCTTCGGCATCCAGTGGCAAAACTTGTTGTGCCAAACGTTGTGTTTCGTCCAATTCATCCGCCTGCAAAAATAGTGTGAGGTTATCCACCATCATGGTATCCTGTTAGTATGGGTGTGTACATTAAATCAACTCCATCTTAGCACAGGACACGTCTGCGGCGCATATGTGGTGTTTGATTGAGGAGGATTAGGCATGAAACGTATTATCCTGCTGTGTTTACTGGTCGGGTTGGTGCTGCCAGGGATTCGGCACTCCACCGCGCAGGACTCCGATTCGCCCGCTCCCTATCTCTACTACTTCTCCGAAGCCGAACGCGGCATTGTCATCGAACGGGCCGATGGCACACAGATTGCTGTCGCGGCGGCATGGGACATCGAAATCTGGAATCTGGCGGATTTAATTGAGGCATATGGGGAAAATTAGGGCGGACCAGTACATCCGCCCATGATAACTTACTGAACGACCCCATCCCCATCCTGAATGACGAAGGTATCCAGTGGCCCAATCACGACGATGATATTCTGGCCTGCCACAAGACTAACATCCACGCTGGTCATGGCACCGTTGACAGCATAATCCCCGGTGGGAAGGTGAAAGGCCATCACGGCGTTGTCAACCTCAACGCCAAAGCCAAATTCAGCACTCAGATGCTGCCGGGCCAATAACTCTCCATCCGCGTTTGCCAGCGCAACGGTATCCGGGGTAGGTGATACATTGACAATGACCAATCCGGCAGTATCATCATCTGCTGCGCCAAGCAGGTATGTCAGGTCCAGTACACCGACACTCTGCGTTCCGGTGAGGGTGTCGCTCTGGGCGGGTTCGTTGGCCCCGATCAGCAGATATTCATGCCCGCCAACCAGTTGTGATGACAGGGCAGTGCCAGAAAATCCATTTTCGCGCACGAAGGTAAGACTCGGTGGCTGGTCCGCTTCCACATTGTAATTGACCGCTTCGCCCCACTGCCCATATTCGAGGCTGTGGGTTTCGCCAGCGGGGAATTCGGTATCCAGCCGCGCCCCATCAGCGATATTGAAGACGCTGATTTCCGCGAGAGTTCCGGCGGGGGTGGCAGCCTCAAGCTCCTCAGTGGCAATCTCAAGTTCGGTCAGCGTCCCTCCCTGCACAATCACCGCTGAGACATTACCCGGATACTGCCCGCTCACGACGACGGTGGTTAATTCGCCAGCATTCAACATCAACGCCGTCTCGCCGAATAATCCAGCCGCGGAAAGCTGGTAATCACCCGCCGGGACCGACATCGCCTTGACCGGATAGCCGGTATCGAAGATGCCAAAAGCCGCCTGTTGATACCAGCTTAACGGGCTGCTTTCTCCCTGAAGGGTATAGCTGCCGCTGTCGAGGCCGGTTATATAATGCAGCACCTGTAACTGCGCCTCATCGTCGGGAAATGCCGATGTGAGTGCTGTTTCATCAATTTCAACGGTGGCTGCGTCATCTTCAGCTTCGGCGATGGCGAGAATGAGGTAATCGTGGCCTGCCTCAAATGTGGCAGAACTTCCGCTGAAACTCCCGCCAAATTGCAGGCCATAGCCACTGCTCGGCGGAAAGGATTGATAATCAAGCAGGGAAGGGGCAGGCTCAAGGGGAACGGGTTCGCCTTCTTCACCCACAAACAGATTCCCCGATTCCTCGTAAAACAGATTAATTACCCGGATTCGGGCGTTGTCCCGGTCCTGTGCGCCAACCCATCCCGGCAGTCCTGCAACCAATACAATGATACTTGCCAACAGCAATCGCTTCATGTTGAATCTCCCTGTGTTCATAATCCGAATTGTGTGGATAAATGATTCATCAGTACTCCCACACCATCAAAGTTATCTACTATGCCTTTGTTCACACTTAAATTGTGCCGGAATTCGGGCAGGCGGTCAAAAAAGCGGCGCAGCGTAGCTGGTGTGAGCGAATATTCGCGCTGACCGAGGCCATTGATTTCAATGACCTGAGCGCACATTTGCTGGTCAAAGGTGGCGGACGGTATGACGTACACCGGCTTCCTCAGATACATAAGTTCGGACAACAGATTATGCCCGGCGGTCGAGATGACGGCCTGACAGCGGGCCATCACGTCCAGAAATGTCTCCAGATGGTACAGGTAGAATTGCAAATTGGCGCGATTGTCGTGTTGGTTGGGCAGGAAAATGTGAAACGTGTAGTCCTCAAACGCCTCAAACGTGCCATATAAATCATCCAGTGATTGGGGGATTTGCGCAAACGGCGACACATACACCAGAATTTCTCCCTCATCTACGCGCGGCGTCAGATCAAAAACCTCCTGCCGCAAAATCGGCGGAATGAGCGTCACTTCAAATTTTGGATCGGGCGGATAATCGACCTTGAAAAATGATGCGGCAAATCGGGCATCGGCACGGGGGAAAAACAGATTCAATCGCGCATAATCTTCCAGCCGTGAATAGCCGTTCACTTCGGGAAACTGGAAGCCGGGATATTTGCTGTGCTGGTCGATGGAAATCAGCGGGCGCAGCGTGGCATAAGCGAATTGCGCCGCGACCAACTCGTAATCAGACAGCACCACGTCAGGCGGGCCGTTAAAATAATCCAGCGCATCCTGCATGGCACGGTAATTGAGGGCAATGCCGTCGTCATAACGGTTGGCTGGATCATCGGCAATCTTGCCGAAATCGAGGCCAGTGGGTGAGGGATGCAGCACCGGGACTTTGATGCGCAGCAGGGGGATGTCCGGGTAATTGGCGGTGATGTAGCGTTCACTGTTGTCGAAGCCCATCACGGCGATGCGATGCCCCCGGGCCAGCAGTGCCTTCAAAATACTGGCCGAACGCGCCACATGCCCATTGCCAAAGCCGCTTATCCCGTAAACGATATTCATCAGGGCTGCTCGTCGAACCGGGTGAAATTGAAGCCGACGTTGGTCCCGCCTTCGCCACCATCCACCACGATAATCTGCCCGGTCAAAAAATCGTTCTTCAGGCAGAAGTCGATGGCGCGGGTGATATTGCCGGGATTGCCCTGCTTTTGCAGCGGAATCTTGCTGATGCGCCACGCCACATACTCCTCTGAGCGGGTATCGGCAGGCATCACAACGCCCGGTGCGATGCCATTCACGCGGATGTCGGGTGCAAATTCGATGGCAGCCATGCGGGTGAATTCTGCGAGTGCCTTTTTGGAGAGCAAATACGCGGCGTAATCGAACTGGTTGAACATGATTTTATTGTCCAGAATGTTGATGATATTGCCCGCCCCGCAGTATTTCGCAAACGCCTGCGCCAGAAAAAAGGGCGCACGTAAATTGATGGCAATCTGTGTATCGAAGATTTCGATGCTGGTGTCGGCAATCGTGCCGCTCTCATAAGCCGAAGCGGAATTGACCAGCACCGTCAGATTCTCGGCCTGCTCGTTAACGGTCTTGAGGAAGTTATCGAGTGCGCGGGCATCGGCTAAATCCTGCGGACATAAGTGGCAGACTACGCCCAGCGCTTCAATGTCGGCTTGGGTTGCCTGTGCCGCCTCAACCGAGCGCCCATAATGCAGGGCAATATCGTAGCCGGATTGGGCCAGCGCCAGCGCAATTTCCCGCCCCAGCCGCACCGCACCACCCGTCACCAGCGCCGTTTGTTTGATCACGTCAGGCGTCCTTGGGCTAACGACGTCGCCCCATTGCATTGATCGCCTGTTGACGGTGGCGGACACGGCAGTGTGTCACCCAACGTAGGGATAGCCTGAAGCATACGACATAGAGTTAAGCTAAATTTTGCGACGTTTGGCAAGTTTAAGTTGACTGATGATTTCATAGCTGAGTTCCTTAACGGGATGCCGACGAAGTTCGGTGCCGTATGGATCACACATGACCCACTCATCGGTGAGGGGATCCAAGTGGATTTCCACGTATTGACGCGCATAGCGCCGTCCGACATGATAGGTATTGGCGAACAAGGTGATGCGTCCATTGAGTTCGACTTTGCGTTGAAAATGAAAGCCGCTCAGATAGCGCCGAACGCGGTCGAGGGACCAACGTTCAGCGTCCTGCGGCGGGTCATAGGGTCGCGCATTGTCGAGCAATTCCGGGAAGGCTTGGCGGCGCGTTTGTCCGTCCGCCAAGCGCTAGCGTTCCCGCTGGGTGTGGGCTGCCCAGGCAAGTCGCCCTTCACAGTCGACAGAAGTGGGACAACAGTCTGGTTCAGTCCAGTTGGCTAAGACCTCCTGACAACGTTCAACAACGGCGTTATCGGTACTGCGTGCCGGACGCCCATCAATCAGCTCAACCCCCAACCCGACCAACTACAGTCCCAAAGCAGAGGGTAATTGGCTATTGGTGCCCCAGGCTAGCCCGTTATCCATGCGCAGTCGTTCGGGTCGCCCCCACTGCTGCATGATGGCTTGCAGTGCACCCTTCACCTGCATCGGATCGACCATCGTCCAGCGTTTGAGGGGGGAAAAGCACGGTGGCTAAGATCGCCCCACTGCCTTCATCCACCACTGTTAACCACGAGACATAACTGCCATCGGCCAGTTGGACCTCCTCTTTGGCATCCCGTGCCCACACCTCATGGGCCGCTTTGCCGCGCTTCACAAACTGACGCGGGGCGCGATCTTGTGGCGGTTTTGGCACCCCAGCCCGCTTGAACCACCGCTGCAAGGTGCGTTCACTGGGTAACTGGGCTGGCGCGAATGTGTCGGCGAGTTCAGTGCGGATTAAGCCCGCTCCCCATTGGGGATGGGCCGCTTTTAAGGCGATGACTTGCTCATAGATGGCTGCTGCTTTACGAACCTCCCTGTGCCGACAGGCTTCATAGTTGGGTGTCAGCTGTCCAGTTGCTCGATAGCGTTTGTGAATCCTGCGCACCGTGTCATACGAAAGGTCGAGTCGCTCCGCGATACTGACAAAGCTTTCCCCGGCGGCGTGGCTCTCGATAATGGTGCGTCTTTGCGACAGTGCGATTGCTGCTGGCATTTCTCACCTTCCATTTCTGCTTAACCTTACTTGGCGCTTCTCTTGCCTAGTCTACCCTAATCTCGTACGCTTAACCCTACGTCGTATGCTTCAGGCTATCCCTACGTCGGGCGACACACTGCCGTGTCCGCCACCGCCAACATGTGGTCAATTGCAAGATTACCCGGATAATTCGGAAAACTGCATCAGTGCACTTTGGGTTTCATTAGCCACAGAATTTATTCTGGGGTGAGACATGGCAGCCCTTCGATTACAACGGGTGCTCGTCAGCACCCACGATTAAAATCATGGGCTATCCAAGCGGACACGGCACTGCCGTGTCCCTACGAAAATACGGAATCCCGTAGGGACGCCCAACGGGGCGTCCGCTGGTGAAGGCACCGGACTTTCTATCGCGTCAATTACAAGTGTTAATGAGTTTTATTTTAGCGAGATGGGGCGGAAATGGCAATAATAACGCCCACGATTAAAATCATGGCTTATGCGGTAGTGGTGACATATTGACTGCTGAGAGATTTTATTGGTGACGGACAACATCCATGCTGTCCGTCAAAAGCAAGGTTACGCGCATTACGCCAACACGACGGCAATATATCTCGTCGGGTGGGTCATGAATCGCTAAACAGGGGGTGCATCTCCTTGAAACGCTCGACGATGCCATCACTCAACCGCTGTTCACGTCTGGCGGGGCCAATCGGATCAGAGACGGTTGCGTCCCCCAGCAGGAGATGCGCCACATTTTCCATGCTGTGTGACAACGCTTCCAGATCATAGCCGCCTTCCATGACAAAAATGATGTGCCCGCCGCACAATTCCTGTGCCGTGTCAAACACCATCTGCCCTAGCCCGGTTAATCCGGTGACCGACAGTTCAAGTTGGGCCAACGGGTCGCGCCAGTGGGCATCAAAGCCCGCCGACACGAACAGCATATCCGGCTGGAAGATTTCAAGAGCCGGGCATACGACGTTCTGGTAAATATCGGTCAGGCCGGTGTCACCTGTATGTGGCATCACGGGGAGATTGAGCGTGAAGCCGCGCCCTTCATTGCGCCCCATCTCCTTGAAACTGCCCGTGCCTGGATACAGCGGCGATTGGTGCGACGAAATAAACAACACCGATGGGTCCTCATAAAACACATCCTGCGTGCCGTTGCCATGATGCACATCAAAATCAACAATGGCGATTTTTCCGATGTCATCATAGGCAGCCAGTGCATAGCTGGCTCCGAGTGCGACATTGCTCAACAGGCAAAATCCCATGCCGCTGGAGGGCGTGGCGTGATGTCCCGGCGGGCGGGCAGCCACCAGTCCATTTTCCGTATCGCCACCCAGCACGTTATCCACCACCGCCAGCAATCCGCCCACCGTTTCGCGGGCAATATCGTAAGATTCGGGCACAATGTAGGTATCCGGTCCAAGCATATGCGGCACGTCCAGATTGCGGGTGCTTGCCAGCAGGTCAAGATAAGCCGGGGTATGGACACGCAGAAAGTCTTCTTGCGTGGTTTCACGGGCTTTCACGCACTGCATCCGGTCCATCAGACTCGTTTCTTGCAGGCGGTCCACGACGGCTTGCAGGCGACCCGCATGTTCGGGATGGCCTTGCAGTGTATGGATTTCGGATGATAAATCTGTATAAAACGCGGTTTTCATCACTTTTAATTTCTTCCAAAGTGTCTTAAAATCTGCCAGGTGTTTTAATCATAACAAAATTTAAGGGGACGACACATCTTATGTTGACCGTTTCTGCTATTCTGGGGGTTCTTGTCGCATTGGGCGGGTTATATTTCGCCTGGTGGACCACCCGGAACATTTTGAAAGAAGATACGGGTAATGACCGTATGAGAGAGATTTCCGCTGCTATTCAAGAGGGTGCGCAAGCTTTCCTGCGCCGTGAATATACTTATGTTGCTATCGTGGTCGTTGCCGTAACCATTTTGTTGACGGTTCTGAGTTTTGTCTTTGAAGACTTCAGCATGCTCACCGCACTGGCCTATGTGATGGGCGCAATTGCCTCTGGTGCAGCGGGTTATGCTGGCATGAGCATCGCCGTGCGTGCCAATGTGCGTACAACGGCTGCCGCCCAGCGCAGTCTGAGTGATGCTCTGCGCGTGTCATTCTCCAGCGGTACTGTCATGGGAACACTGGTGGTGTCGCTGGCGCTGTTAGGCATCAGCCTCCTGTTTCTGATTCTGGTAGTGCTGCCTGACGATATGGACAATGTCGAGGCACTGGCTGGTTTTGGCTTCGGAGCGACCTCCATTGCTATCTTTAGCCGTGTCGGTGGCGGTATCTTTACCAAAGCGGCTGATGTGGGCGCTGACCTCGTGGGCAAGGTTGAAGCCGGTATTCCCGAAGACGACCCGCGCAATCCCGCCACTATTGCCGACAATGTGGGTGACAATGTGGGTGACGTAGCAGGCATGGGAGCTGACCTGTTTGAAAGTTACGCGAGCAGCATCATTGCCGCGATGACGCTGGCCGTATTGACGGCTTCTGATCAAGACGAGCGGTTGGCCTTCCCTGTACTCGTTGCCGCTTTCGGCGTCATCATCTCGCTTGCCTCAACGTTTCTGGTACGCGCCGATGCAGGAAGTCCGGTTGCTCAAATCACCAGACTGATTCAGAGCCGTCGCAAGACTGCGACTGAAGAAGGCGAGGAGAAAGGTACAGCATCTGGCGGCAGTCAGGAATCGGCGTCGCCGGAAGCCTTGCTGACTGTTTTGCGCGGCGGGGTATATGCAGCCAGTGCAGGCATCGTCATCGCCAGCCTGTTACTTGTTCTGGTTCTGGGACTCGGAATTGGTATCTTTGTTGCGACCGTTGCTGGTCTGGTGGCTGGTGTTCTGATCGGCACCTCTACGGAATATTACACTGCCGCCAATTTCCGACCCACTAAGGACCTTGCTTTAGCATCTAAGTCAGGAGCTGGTGTTACCCTGATTAAGGGGCTGGCAGTTGGTATGGAAAGTACCGTCCTGCCAGTGATTATCGTTGTAGTAGCAACGCTTATCGCCTTTCAGGTGTCAGGTGACATTTACACAGAAGTTCAGCTACGCACTGGTGAAACTATTCTTCAATTTCGTCCTGCTTCAGATGAGTTTACCAGTGGGCTGTATGGGATTGCAGTGGCGGCAGTGGGTATGCTGTCCACCCTCGGCATCACGTTAGCTTCAGATGCCTACGGCCCGGTTGCCGATAATGCAGGTGGTATCGCGGAAATGAGTGACCTTCCTGACAATGTTCGTGAACGCACCGATGCGCTGGACAGCCTGGGTAATACAACAGCCGCCAGCGGTAAAGGCTTTGCGATAGGGAGTGCGGTGATGACGGCGCTTGCTCTGGGTGCTTCGTTTGCCATTAGCGCCAATCTTAACCCGTCAGCGCTTGATCCAAGATTTATCACAGGAATCTTGATTGGTGCTATGCTGCCCTTCTTCTTCAGCACCCGCACCATGAACGCGGTCGGTAAAGCTGCTAATGAAATTGTGATTGAAGTACGTCGTCAATTTGCCGAAATCCCTGGCCTGCTGGATGAGAAGAGCGGCGCTAAGCCAGATTACAAGACGTGTGTTGACATCAGCACCCGCAGCGCCCTCCAGCAAATGATCGTGCCGGGTGCCGTGGCAGTAGCCGTTCCATTTGTGATTATCCTGCTGGCTGAGGCTGGTGAAGACAATTTCATCGGTGATTTCATCAGCGGCGGAACAATGGTCGGTGTATTGTTCGGGTCACTTGCCTCAGCGTTTATGCTGGCGTTGATGATGGCAAACGCCGGGGGTGCATGGGATAATGCCAAAAAAGCCATTGAAGCCGGTCAAATTGAAGGCGAGCGCAAAGGCTCTGAGGCGCACAAGGCGGCTGTGGTTGGTGACACGGTCGGTGATCCGTTCAAGGATACATCCGGCCCGGCGCTGAACATTTTGCTGAAGCTGCTGGCAATTGTGGCGCTGGTTTTGGCACCAATTCTGGCTGGCGGCTAAAGTCAACCATTCAAATCACGAAACGACAAAGGGACGCCGCGCTGGTGTCCCTTTGTTATTAGTCATTTACTTTGCAGGGATTATATCCAGCGAGAAAAAGCGAATAGCTCTCAAATCGCCATCCCCGGCTAATCGAAAGCGTATTAGGACCGTCTCTTCATCAATGAAAAATGGATTCTCACTCGAAAACACGAACCGGCTATCCTCTTGCGAATATGTCACCACAAGGGGTTGGTTGTCGACTTCAACCACCAGATTATCCGCCAGTTGGGGCGCAACAATCGACGTTTCAAACGAAAGCTGATAAGCCTGGTCCGGGATCAGAACAAATTGGAGTGTTGCCGCATTGGCAATGATGCGTCTGCTTGGAATCGAGCGGGCATGGAATTGCTGCCAGCCACCACCCGGCACAGTTTCTCCAAAATCAACATGCGCTGAAGCAACCGGGGTAATAGTCTCAGTTGACAGGTGATCACAGGCGGTAAAAGGCCAACAGGTAAAGAAGGTATAAACACGACATGGCAGTTCAGCATCACTTTTAACCAGGCGGTGCGGATTATAGTCTATATCGTCGGCGGATGCATAATATCGAAGCGGTATCTCTTCGAGGAGAACAACTGCTCCATCCCAGCGTGTATAGAAGATGATGAGGTTTTCATAATCAAAAGTGCGCACATAGTCCCTTGACGTAGACGTTTCGACAATCCCGTCCGCTGTGAACTGGCAGGATTTGGGGCGGCGTGGATCAATGGTACACAAAATGGCGTCGAATCTGTCGTCATAAATATAATTCAAGGCCGTCCGGAGATGATCGCTGCGTCCTGCCAGAATATCATCAGCTTGATAAAATTCCTGTTCATCAACAACCACAAACACTGTACCTTCAACAGGTTCCGGTATTTCAGCGACAATGGTCGAGAGAAGGCGTTGAATGGCGAGTGATTGATCCGCATAGTGAACGTTCTGGGCAATCGCGTTCTGACCACCGATAAACATGAGGGCACCGATACAAAGCGGAAACAGTACGCTTTCTAGTCGCGCGATCATGCTCAGACCATAAACGACTGTTGCAACAAGTAGGGCCGCGCCAAATGAAGGGACAAAATAGACGCGGAAGGTTTCCTTAACCGGCATGGCAGGAATATACTGCACATACGTCACCAGCATCCAAATCAGGCCAGCCAGCAGCAACACCGGATAACGTGTGCGGGAAAGTAACACATCAGTATCCACCTGCCGGGGTCGCATCAACCAGCCAACCGCAATCGCAAATATCACGCCAATTGCCAGCGATAGAATCAGGTGTTCATCTGAAATATTGTTCCAGCCATGAAGGTGATTGGTATACATCTTTTGCAGGCTGGGGATGAATTTATCCGAGAAGCTGTCATTAGAGGGATTCTCCAGTCGTTCACTGACATATCCCCCACCACCTGTCCCAACGATATACAAAAAACGTAGAGCCAGGACGATATATGTTGAATACCACAGCAGCGATACCCTGATTAACCGCCGCGAGAGGGTGAGCCGACCATCCAGCCACAGGAACAGGAGCGGTGCCAGTCCAAAGACCCCGTAGAGCAGTTCATAGGTCAACAAGCTCACTACCTGAGTTCCCAGGATAAAGAACCATAACCAGCGCCGGGGCTGATTCCAGTATAAGATCAACAGATACAGTGAAAATAGGCCAAAAACCAGCGCTGTTTGAATAGTAATCGCACGGAACGTGAACCAGCCGCTGTCGGCGGGATAGACCAGAAACAGACCTGCCGCGGCCAGACCCAACGCCGTACTTTTGAGCAACTCTCGCGCCAGCAGAAAACTGGCGACACCCCGCATTACAAAAAGTGCGATGAGATAGATGTTGTAGCCCACATGTGAATTCGGTGACAGGTGGTAAGCAATAACATGCGGCAGCCAGCGCAAAGGGCGAGTCGGCCACTCCGGTGCCGGTACGATTTCGGTAATGCTCTTATCGATGATGAGATTGATGGCGGTCCACTCTTCAAACACGCCAATTGACTTATGCAGGCCAACCGGAACCCACAGCAGCCCGATGACTATCAAGAGGGAGATAATGGCAACTCCAATGGGAAGATATTGTGATGATCGCGGCATGGCTGTCAGGGAAATCGCAGGGTAATAATCAGAGTATCATACTATTCTGGCATACAGCCGACAATCCCTAACTGATCGCAGGGCCAACGCAAAGGATTGTAGGGAATCATAGCAACAAAAAAGGGCGCTGTGATGTACGCCCTGTAGCCAACTAACATCAAACTAATGGCAAATCACAAATGATAGTTTACAGTATTGGATTAGGAGGCTAAATTGGGAATCCACATCGACCGATTGCACGCTGGTATTCTTTGCGAATAGAAGATAGGTTTTTGTGAAAGCATAGTCGGTTTCTCGCCAGTAACCGACAAGGCCGTCTTTTGCAATGCTGGCTAGCCAATAGACGCATGGCAGATAACATTCGTAAAAGCCATCGTCATGTAACCATCTCCCAATATATTGCAGGAGCCACAAGTAAGCCTCTCGGTTATTTTCCAGAGGTATTGTCGTGTAATGAATGCGCCGCAATTGGGAGATAATCTGACGTTCTGAATGAGACGCCAGCATGTGTGGTGCCAGACGTACACTCTCCCAGACATCGGCGGCATCATAGCCCTCATAGTTAACAGTCAATGTGGGGGTGAAATCCAGCTCGTAATCTTTATCGGTCAACCAGTGAAGCACTTTTACGTGTTCTTCGCTAATTTCTTCTCGAAAGTAGCAGTTTATCACCAGATCAAAGTAAAGACTCATTGGGTAATTTCCCTTCCCGACATGTATTTAATAATATCAGCAGGCCAATATGCCCCACACCTCCATTAGGGCGTAAACCGCTTCCAATGTCCTTCGGAGACAACTTCGACGGTGCCGTCGGTCACTTTGATGGCGGTCTCATCGTCAATCGCGTAGGTCGGCACTGGTACCTCGGCGGCCATTCTTTCCACCTTGGCTGTGGAACTTTCCGGGTGGTCCTCGTGATCCAGATGTGGAAGCAACGCAAAGTCAACCAGTCCTAGCCCCTTATCGATGACGAAGGGCTTATTCGGATCGTCGTACGTCTCTCCGAAAACAGGGGCCGTCACCATACTGCCAGCGCTCACCCCCACATAGACTGTCTCGCGCAGCGACGGCAGGAGGTCTGCCAGTCCGGACTCCCGCATCCAGCGGCACAGATACCATACATCGCCGCCATACACCAGCAGGGCGTCAGCCTCCTGGACAGCAGCGATCCAATACTCTTCTTTGATGCTGGGTAGGGCTGTGAGTTCCAGCACGCCCAACGACTTCCAACCCAATTCGCACATGGGGTTGGCGGTTGATCCGCTGATGAACCGGTAGGCCATTGAAGACCCGCCGGGGAAGGGGTAGATCGCGGTGGGAATGCAGAGGGCGTTGGACTCGGCAATCGGTTTGCCCAGCAGGTCAACCAGCGCGTTGTGGAGACTGGCGTTTTTGATGCCAGCGGAAGTGAGCAGAAATTTCATAATTCATCTCCTTAGCGAAAATCCTATGATTATCTAATAGCTTCTCAGCGTATGATACCCGTTCAGCCCGTCGGGTATCAGCTTCTCCTTCAGATGCCCGACACGGCATGAATATTTAACGTCAGTTATGGATAAGCGTCATTTCCGACCTCACCCCTGCCTGCTTCGCTCAAAAACATTATCCATAACTCACATTGGATCGTGTGCGACGGGTATCGGCTGTGGTTACTTGATCGTCGCCTGGACGTTTGTACCTGGCATGACACGGTAATAGAACATGTCAAAGTCGCGCTCCCAACTTGAGCCATCGGTCGATCTTTCCCAGTAGGCCGTGATGGTATTGCCATCGTCACTAAACTTCCCCTCGAATCGTTGGGAAAACCCCGGATGATCGTGCCACAGTTTCCAGACCCCATCGTTCAGGCTCATCCGGTAGAGGCGGGTCACACCGCTCGAACCGAAGGAGTGCATGGTAAAGGTTTCTCCGTCGTCATCCGCGCCGATGATGCCTACCCTGTCCGTCGCGTTGGGGTGAGCGACATGCCATCGCTCAAAGAGGAAAGTCCTGTCTTTCATCCACTCGAAATCTTCCCGCCCGTGCAAATGATGATCGGGATCCATTGGAAAAATGAATTCCAAATTCCACTCGCCTACCAG
>JAKEEQ010000387.1 GCA_022616515.1 Chloroflexota bacterium
AGCAGCGCCGATGTGCCAAAACTCAGCTTGACATAATCCAGATATGCACCACACATTCGCAATAAATCTTCCGTTGCCAGCAAACCCTGGCAGCGATCCAAGATCATGGTGATACCGTGTTGTCGTGGCTTCATATCTACCCGATCTGGCGAAAGATCGGAGACAACGTTCTCCCAGGCTCGCTTTGCAGAATGACCATTATTGTTCATAGAGTGCTATCAACTTTCTCAATCCGGATTCGATTTCCTGCAAACTTGCTCCCCACGGTACGATGACACGCTTGCCGTCACTTTCCAGCCGGTCTTCCAGCAAACAGCACTTCACAAGCTGAAAGGTGTTGCCATCATGTGGCTGTTGGCGGGGGCACATTTCAACGCAAGGCGCTTCGGTTTGATAAAAGTGGCGGTGAATCTGGCGGCTGCGTTCACAGGCCAGCATGACCCAATCTTGTTTCTCTGGTCGCTCATCCAGGAAATAAGTAGGCACATCGAATTCAAGCCCGGAAGCCCGACACGGGATCAGGTAAGCGGAAGCATCGGGAGACTGCCGCGCCAGATCGCGCAAGTCTATGTTGTGCGGTTGCAATTCCACGGCGGGCAAATCCACATAGGCTACAACCTGCTGCGCCATCCGATACAATTTCGGCGGTTCTGGCGGGATTACGTCGATGACCTCAATTTTGAGTGGCGCAGGGCGGTGAATGAAATTCACATGTCCATCCAACCCATGCACAACCAGCGTTGCGCTGGAATCCAGCCCCAGTTCACGCGCTTTAGCGGCTAATGCTGACGGGTTGCCCGTATCAACCGTTTTGTCTTCGACCCGCCAGCACGTTTTCGGTAAGGCGAGAATCGATACTGCCGTGATGGGGCTAAAGAGCGATTTCTCGTCTTCTCGCTCAACGGCGGCTACGGCGCACGCTCCGGGCTGTTCCAAAATGATAAAGCGCGTCCGCCGATAGGAATCTTTGCCAAGCAAATAAGACGTAATTGATTCCGGTGTCATGGCGGCGGCGTAGGGCTGTACGCTCACCTGCCGATAGGGGAGCGGTACAAAGTTCTGGGAAAATAGCACTTCGTTGTTCACCAGATATATACCCTTAGATTACTGATTGGAGTCGTTCACAACCCAATTCCGAGATTTTCCAAAAAGGACATTACACTAGCGTTCCTGGATGCTCTTCTGATACAGTTCATCATGAGCGACAGCCGTTTGGTGCCAGCTAAATTTGGCGGCGGTTTGTAAGCCATTGGCGGCTAATCGTTGGCGTAGAAACGAATCCTGACTCAGGCACATTATTCCTGCGGTGATCGCCGCTTCGCTAAATGGGTTTATCAGCAGCGCATTTTTCTCTGTTTCAAGATATTCCCGAAAAACTGGCAAGTCCGACGCCATCACCGGCAAGCCAGAAGCCATCGCCTCCAGAACCACCAGTCCCCAGCCTTCTTTCACCGACGGGAACGCGAGTATATCCGCCGCATGATATAAACCGGGAATACGACCATCGGCCACTGTGCCTAACAGAAAAATATCTCTGTCGGGCTGCAAGTTTGAACGTTCCAACATCTCAAAGAATTCGACACGATAGGGCGTATAGTCGAGCAGCGTTTCGCCGCCAACCAGCAGCAGCACTGCTGCCTGTCCTTGCGCTGCCAGTTTTTTATGTGCCTCCGCAAATGCGCTGACCAGGCGAATCGTGTTCTTGCGCGGCTCAATGCCGCCGATATTCATCATTACAAGTTGATTCTGTAAACCAAGTTCAGCCCTTGCCGCCTGGCGCTGTGCTTCATTTGGCGGGCCAAAACGGTCTAAATCGACCCCGTTGTAGATGATGTGACTTTCGACACCGAATTCATCGCGCAGGCGCTGTTGCCAATGGCGGCTAACCACAATGCGCTGATTCGGACGGTAGACTGAATCTTTCTGACATTGGACGAGGGTAGGTGTTGTGAAATCATCAATATGGTGGACAGTACGAATAAAGGATGGAATCAAACCACTTTCCCGCAATCGCCAGACCGCATTCGCTGAGACGCAATCCTGCACATGATAAATGTCAAACGGTTCCGCCAGATGGTTGGTCATGAAATCATAATATGTTTGAATGTAACTCTGGATGCGCTCATCAAGCGACACTTCATCGGCGGGAATTTCAAAAGGGATCAGGGTGTGTGGTACAGATGTTGGGCGGAAAAACCCTTGCTGGTCTTTGTGCAGTGCAAAAATATGAACCTCATGCCCAAGTGCTTGAAGATTTTCCGCAAGTGATAAAGTGTGGATAACACCCCCGCGTGGCTTGGTTGAGTAAGTAAAACTGGCAATGCGTAACTTTCTGGTCGTCATGGTGATTTCTCAACCCGCATTACGAAGATAACCCGGCATCTTTTTTAGCCTCTTTGACGATTTCTTTTAAGGTCGTGGGGTCGTCGCCAGCCGCTGCACGTCTTGAAACCTCCTCAAAGCCTTTGCTCGGATCGATCTTCAAGCTGTCATATTGGCGGCTTAGATTCTCGACGGCTTTACGTCCACTAATTGCCTGTAACTGCCCCGACTCTGCGCCACCGCGCACTTGAATCAAGCCAGCCTGTGAGATAAGGCGACTCAACGCCGTACTATCGCATTGCGGGCAGCGAGGTTTTTTGTCCACCGCGCTAAAGGAGCGGAAAAAGATTGATGATTTTTGCCCGCAGTCATGACATTGAAATTCATAAATTGGCATAGTCAATCTCTTAATTGGTTACAATGGCGGCAGCGGCTCGCGCTGCTTGGGCATTGGTTGGCAGCACCAGGGCGCCCGCCTCCCGAAGCATCGCTTCCTGTAAGGGCAATCCCTGGAAATCCTGCTCGGTTCCACAAACGTGGGCAACAACCGCCAGATAACGACTCTGCCCTGCTGCCTGCATTCTGGCCTGGCGAATGGTCTCGCCTAATACCTGCGCCGGATTCTCATGAGCGCCATAACCGATCACGACATCCAGCAAAATAACCGCGACCTGAGGATCAGCCGCTTCTTTCAGAATACGTTCCTGCCGCAGACGCAGATCAATCATAGGATGTGGACGCCCCTGCGTAAATTCCTCCTCGCCCATGTCGATGCAGCTATGTTCGCGGCTTTGCCAACCGCTTTCAAGGGCATACTGCGGTGAGAGGGCAATGTTGGAATAAACGCCGGGCAAAGACTCGTGAAATATATCCATTGCTTCATCGCACAGCGTCCCGCCGGAAAATAGCCCACGCAGATAGCCCTGACCGGGGGATAATTTCTCACGTTCCTGGGCGACCTGACGGCTTATGTCGGCTTTGTTGCTGGCAAAATGAACCCTTTGATCGCTATTGACACATTGGAGTACCGCCTCAGCCGTGTCTTCGATTGTCCCGGTGAAATGGATTCCATGCTTCTCACCGACAAATTTATCCCCCAGAAAATTCACAATGACTGGCTTGCCACTGGCAGAAGCAGCTTCTAAAATGCGCTCTGTGACGCTGGGATGGGGTGGCTTAGAAATGAGCACAATAATTTCGGTCTGTGGGTCAGCAGCCAACATGGCGATTCCCTGGCGCATCATGATTCCGCCAATGCGCTCGGATAAATCGCGCCCGCCAACGCCAATCGCTTGAGAGATGCCTGTTCCGCCGCGATCTATAAGTGTCGTGAGTTCCTGTAATCCTGTACCTGAGGCTCCCACAATCCCCACAGGCCCACGTTTAAGGGCATTGGCAAAAGCCAACCCCACACCATTGATGACCGCCGTGCCGCAACCCGGCCCCATCATCAGCAACCCTTTCGAAGCCGCCAATTCTTTCAACCGCCGTTCTTCATCAAGGGTCACATTGTCGCTAAACAAAAAGACATGCATCCCCCCATGCAGGGCTTTGGCGGCTTCCAGGGCTGCATAATTCCCGGCGACCGAAATCATCATTAAATTGGCATCCTTCAGCCGCGCCCGCGCTTGAGCCAGGGTACGAAGCGGCACATCCCGTTCGGAACCGTTCGCTGGCTGCGCGATCCCTTCCGCCAAAATTGTTTCGGCCTGGGCAATAGCACTCTCAGCCACAGCATCCGACTCTGCCTCAACAACGATCATCAGATCGTTAGGGGCAGCCGTCTCGACACCCTCGATCAGCAAGTTGATTTCGGCTAAGACTCTTTTGTTTGCTTCCGTTCCCATCGCAACAATCGCCTGCCTGACATTTTCCAGATCAGACAGCCTTTCCGAAATCCGCATTAAGCGCACCGAATCCTGATAGAATTTAGGTTTAATTTTAAAGGCAAGCGCCATGATTAACCTCAGTAGCGGCATATTTTTGACGAAGCTCAGCTATCGCTGCCGTTAATTCAGCTTGTGCCGTAAATTCGTATTTTGAGTCCGGCAGCTTAATATCGCGGCAGACACGCCCGGTTTCCAGGTTCAATACGAGCAGTTCCAACACATAGACGCGCCCCTTTTGCAAATCCAGTTCACAGGCAGTCTGCAACCCGATGCCATTCCTTAAATTCATTTCAAGATGCCAGAAAAACGTGATGCCGTTGCGGAGAGTCTCATCATGATAAAGTGTGACCCACTGTTGGTCGGTTCGCGATGCCGCCAGGATACGTTCGCGCGCCTGCCGCTGGATGTTTTCCTCGCGAATCTCCTGGGTGCGCACATAAAACGCTGCGCCCAACGCGGAGGCATAATCGAGAAAAACAGCTAATGGTGAGTCTAATGCATCGGCAATTGGCAGCACATATTGAACATCTAATCCGCGATAGTAGTCGATCAATTCTTCAAGACTGTTGATGGTGCGCAGATTGTTGGCAATCGCCCGTACCAACTGTATACCAACCATATACAATTCTGCTTCGCTCAACGCAGCAGCATAGTATTTGCTTTCCTGGTCCCGCCAGGCGCGTATTTGCTGCTGGATGTCGGGGTTAACTTGCATAGGACACACTGATGGGATTAAACCGAATCGACTTGACAGAGGTCGTTGTTTCTATATCGAGCTTCCACTGTCGCGCCAAAGCGATCAGGGCGTGATCAAAGATCGTGATGGGCACACGCGCAACCCCTGTCCCAATTTGACCGACTGTGGGGTTGGTTTCATGGAGTACACCCGTCGTAATAAAAGGAACAATACGTGTTTCAACCGCCTGCCGCACGTCAATGCCAAGCGGCGTATTTTCCATATCCATTGTCGCTATACGAAACTTGTTGTGTCGGGATAGGGTGATATTGCTCAACGTTTTCATGGTTGCAATTTCATTCGCAAGCCTACCACCGACGAAAGGCGCGACGGTTGGCGCCGCAGCAATAGCCATTCCACCCAGTCCGCAGGTTTCGATAATGGCGCTGTCACCGATATCGCCCGCCGCATCCGAAACCGTATAGCCAATGTAGTAAACCGCTTCATCCATTTGCGAAACGGGAGATAGCACCCAATCATTTCCCAACCCGCCAACCCGCAGCATAAAGTCCACACCATTGCGGGACATGGCTGTCGCTATGGTGCTGTAAGGAACACCCTGAGCAGCATCCATCGTTGCCTTGACACCGACCATCGTGAAGTTAAGAAAAAAATGACTGTTGGCGTCCAGAAAGCGGACAATTTCAGCCACCGTTTTACCGGGGATACCCGCATCCAGCATTGACGGAACCAAACGCTTTACAAGCAACGCTGTACAAGCCGTATGACGGGCGTGGCATTCATCCCCCATTTGCAAGCCCTGGGCGATGATGTCAAATACATCAAGCGGGCCGTGATGTTGGATGGTTGCTTTTAACGCCGGGCCCAGTTCATCGCGCATCCACTGTAGCCGACGGAGCGTGCCTTCATCAAAAACGCCAAACCAGAGCGTGTTGCCCCGCCCTTCATTGAGCGTTGAAAATGCGTAATTTCCATAGGTCTTGTTCCGGGCAACCAACACGGGCATTGAAGGGGAGATAACGCCTGTCATAGGCGCCACAGCGTTGTAAAAGTGGTTTGGGTAGCATTGGATTTTGCCACTGCTCACGAGAGCAACCGCTTCATCATGATTGCTTGCCCAACCTTCAAACTGGATGGCGCCCATGATGGCTCGTCGTTGTGGGCCTGCCATCCGTTCCCACTCTATGGGCGGGCCCGCGTGGGAAATCGTATAGTCGGGCAGGCCCATCGCCTCTCTAGCAGTAGAAACATCGATAATCTCAGGAGCCGAAGATTGAATGCGGGCGATAGTTTCTTGATTCGCGGCGTCAATCTGGGTCATTAAGCGTGAATCACTATAGATTCGCTTGAGGATTTCAACCAACTCAGGGTCGCCATCAGCCGGGGGCTGCCAATTCAGATGCACAACTGCGGCAGACTGTTGACGAAGCGCGTCCGTAAATTGTGGTACACCGACGGCAATAACACGTAAATCCGAAGCAAATAAGGTTTGGTCAATGATAACATTCTCAGGCATTTATTGTTCCCGTGGCTCCAGTTGACTTGCCGTCACATGGATTGGACAACCTTGAATAATGGTATTACTCACAAAACAATAGGCTTTGGCAAGGTCAACTAACTTCTCTATCTCATCCAGATTGGACTCGACCAATACATGAATTTCGTTAAAACGAAAAGCCTGCATGTCTTTGTGTCCCCAGGCACTGACTTCCAATTTATCTAAGGAAATGCGGCGCTTACGGGCAATATGGTAAACAGCGAGGCACATACAGGAAGCGATGCTCACCAAAAAAAATTCCGTTGGCATCGGGCCAGCATCCTCGCCGC
>JAKEEQ010000388.1 GCA_022616515.1 Chloroflexota bacterium
ATGACCGATACATAAATGGTCCCATCGAAGATGCGGCGCACCATATACCCGGATGGGCGTTTGAGGTCCCGGTTTTCCGGCAAATCGTTCCCCGTGAAGCGATTCCAATGGGACACGGTGTCAAAATTGGTGGCTTCTACAAAATCGGCCTGCCAGGGGGCAAATCCAAGCGCGAAAATCACCATCAAGAAGCCCAGGATAATCACGGGTAGAATTGACAAATTCACCAGAAAGCGGTGCAAATGGGTGTTTTCCTGGGATGTTGAGTCGAGCACCATGACCCCTATTTGTCCTCTTTGGCCTCCGCACGCCACTCATCGAGGAGTGCCTTCATCTTGTCCATGTCGAGGTTTTCAACATAGTGAAAGTTGCATTGCAGCATCGGCGCTTTATCGCAGGCCGCCAGGCACATCACATGCTCAACCGTGAACATGCCATCGTCGGTGGTGCCGCCTTCTTCAACCCCCAGATATTCCTTCAATTCCTTGTGGAATTTATCCGCACCGCGCAGGGCACAGGGCAGGTCCGTACACACCTGAAGCCAATATTTACCCTTTGGCTTCTCTGAATACATGGTGTAGAACCCGGCAATGCTTCGGACCTGCGTGGGGTCCATATCACAGATGTCGGCTACTTCATTGATGGCTTCATCGGGAAGCCAGCCGTATTCTTCCTGCGCGATATACAGTACGGGCATTACCGCCGAGCGTTTGTCGGGATATTTGCTAAATGTTTTTTCGATGCGATCCGCGTATTTCTCAATCAGCAACTCAAGTTCTCCTTAACGGTCACAGCCACCAAGCACAATATCGATACTGCCGATGATGGCGACCAGATCAGCCAGAAAATGGTTTTTCGCCATATGTTGCAATGCACCGATGTGGACGAACGATGGATCGCGGAAATGAACGCGCCATGGGTAGGGTGATCCATCACTGACCAGATAGCATCCCAACTCACCGCGCGGCCCTTCAATCACCTGATAAACCTCACCCACCGGCGGCCTGAAGCCTTCGGTCCACAGTTTGAAGTGGTGAATAACGGCTTCCATACTGCGACCTAATTCGGCACGCGGCGGTGGTACATATTTGCGGTTATCCGAGCGGAATGGACCGGGCTTGAGTTTCTTCAGACCCTGCTCGACGATACGCAGGCTCTGGCGCATTTCTTCCATACGCAGCAGGTAGCGGTCGTATACATCGCCGTGTTCACCAACGGGCACATCAAAGTCGTAGTTTTCATAGCCACTGTAGGGTTGTACTTTGCGAATATCGAAATTAATGCCAGAGGCCCGCAGCGTCGGACCGGACAGCCCGTAGGCAAGTGCCTCTTCCGCCGACATAAAGCCAATACCCTGTGTCCGGTCGATGAACACCGGATTGCGTGTCAGCAAGGCTTCGTAGTCATCAATCTTCTGCGGAAAAATATTCAGAATAAACTGGACCGCACCTTCAAACTCCTCCGGCACGTCGCGCCACAGGCCACCCGGACGGAAATAGG
Source organism: Chloroflexota bacterium (assembly GCA_022616515.1). Classification (GTDB taxonomy): domain Bacteria; phylum Chloroflexota; class Anaerolineae; order Aggregatilineales; family J027; genus JAKEEQ01. The sequence goes on from JAKEEQ010000388.1 coordinate 1,501, forward strand.
TGCTCATCATGCGCTGGCCGGAGACCAACTCGAAAAGATCGAGCAGGATTTCGCGCTCGCGGAAGCAGTAGGTCATAGTGCTGGTGACGCCAAGGTCAAGTCCGTGAATGCCCAGCCAGACGAGATGGCTGTTGATGCGTGTTAACTCGGTTAGGATGACGCGAATAATCTGGGCGCGTTCGGGTACTTCTAAATTGATAATTTTCTCGATGGCGAGATTGTAGACAAGGCCGTTACCCATCGGATTGAGGTAGTCGGTACGATCCGTCATCACAATGGATTTTTCGTACGTCTTGGCTTCCATGTTCTTTTCGATGCCAGTATGCAGATAACCAACATCCGGAATAGCCGTTACAATCTCTTCACCCTCAAGTTCAAGCACCACACGCAGCACCCCGTGCGTAGATGGATGCTGGGGACCCATGTTGAGCAACATGGATTCGCCAGTCATTGCCTTGTCACTGACCAGCCCTTTGAGTTCGTCGATACTGCCCTCCCACTCGGAGAAAGGTTTGGTGGAGATATTTTCTCGTGTTTTAACCATCATGTCTCCCTTTTACTTTTTGGCGTAGGGCTTGTGTTCATTTACTTCATCGACATTGAATGAGAACTGGATAGTCTCATATCCGAGCGGATAGTCCTTGCGCTGGGGAAATCCTTCCCATTCAGGGGGCATCAATATGCGGCGCAGATCGGGATGGTTCTTGATTTCAATGCCGAACATGTCATAGGCTTCGCGTTCTTCCCAGTTGGCACTGGGCCATACGCCAGTGACACTCGGTACCGGCTCCTCGCCATCATCCCAATAGACCTTCAGGCGCAGGCGATGGTTGTGTTCGAGCGACAGGAGATGGTAGTTCAACGCGAGGCGCGGGTGGTCGGGAAAGTAATCGACACCCGCAATATCGGCCAGATATTCGTAGTCAAGTTCATCACGGCAGAAGGTGGCGACATCAACGATTTTCTGTGCCTCGACCACCACCGTTAGCTCTCCGCGAAACTCGTCAACATGGGGAATGTCATCGCCAAATTGCGCTTTGAGTGCCGCGACTGGATCAAATTGAGTCATAAGATAACACCTCTATACAAGACAAACTGCTATATCAAATATGATGCAAAAGGTGAAATAAGGAATTTACCCCCTCTAACTAAATCTCCCCCGCGAGCAAGGGAGACTTTCTCGGCATACTGTGCAGGCGGGTTTCAGGCTCCTCCCCAATTCTCTCCATTTATGGGGAGATGTCCGAAGGACAGAGGGGATGGGAGGTGGTCCGCCAGAAGCGGAGGGTTAAACCTCTACAACACCATTCCATTTTGCGTATCTTATAACACATGCGTTTAGATGGCCCATTCGTTCCATGTCATCTCTGTAATACGCTCGTGAAGGGTCAGGATGCCATGCATGAGCTGCTCTGGACGGGGCGGGCAGCCTGCCACGTAAATATCAACAGGTACGATTTCATCTACGCCCTGCACGATGGCATAGTTATTGAATACACCGCCGCACGAGCAGCAGTCACCCATTGCCAGCACCCATTTGGGTTCCGGCATCTGATCATACAGTTGGCGCAGCACGGGGGCCATCTTGCGGGAGACACGGCCTGCGACAATCATCAAGTCACTCTGGCGCGGGCTGGCCCGCATCAACTCCATACCGAAGCGTGATGCATCATAATAGGGGGCCTGGGTGCTCATCATTTCGATGGCGCAGCAGGCCAGACCAAACAACATGGGCCACATGGCGCGGGTGCGCCCCCAGTTCACTGCGTCTTCGAGGCGGGTGGTGACAACGCCGAAATTTCCAAGTTTATTGCTTACTGCTCCCATTCGAGTCCTCCTGCGAACCACTCATATGCCAGACCTATCAATAAAACGTAGAAGAAGACTCCCATGACGGCTAAACCATAAAAGCCGAGGTCACGAAAAACGAGTGCCCACGGTATAAAGAAAATAACTTCAATGTCAAACAGGATAAAGAGCATACCGACGCGGTGGAATTGGACTGGTAAACGGCGCACCGCCGGACCAATGGGGCGCATACCACTTTCATAGGTGGCTACCTTGCGGGCATGAGGTTTGCTGGGACCCATCAAACGCGACAATATAAGAATGATGCCACCAACAAGAATTGCGAGAATAAACAGTGGCGCTACGGGTGCATATACGTCAAGCACGTCAATCTCCACCGGGTAATTGTTCAATTTTGCACAAGTAGAGTAAATATAGCACAGGGAAGTTTGTATCGTCAAACCCCACGTCGGGCTAGTTTAACATATGGAAGTCCCGTCAACAACAACCATTATAGCAGAATTTTTTGAATATTTCTTCAAAAAAAGACCTATTGCTTTAGAACAAATTTTCGGATATAGTATGTGCAACTGTACGGTTGCACATGGAGATGTTATCAAATGCAAACACTTACCGTCAAACGCACTATCTGGATCAACGCACCTCGCGAACGGGTCTGGCAGGCCATCACCGATGCGAATCAGATTATGAAATGGTGGGGTGGGGGTGATCACTGGGAGATTGATGAGTTGAAAGTTGGTGGAACCATCAAATTTGGCGATCCGGCTGACCTGATGCTAGCCACCATTGCGGTTTTAGATCCGCCGCGTGAGTTTAGACTGCGCTGGCCGCCGCAAGAACAATATCACAACCTTGAGATGTTCACGACCTATGTGTTGGAAACAGAAAACGGCGGCACACGGGTCACTGTCTCCGAGACAGGTTTTGAGGGACTACCTGCGGATGTACGCCAGAAGCGTTATGAGTCGACAATGAGCGGGTACGAAAGCGTGCTAGCTGGTCTAAAGAAATATATTGAGGAAGGAGCCTAGCGCTTGACTGACGAGAAGATTTTTGCAGCAATTTCCGATCCATCGCGTCGGAAATTGCTGCTTAATCTGGCCGAGCACAGCCCTCGCACGGCAACCCAACTGGCCGAGGAATTCCCGATTACACGACAGGGAATTCTGAAACATCTTAATGTGCTGGAAGAAGCCGGGTTGGTTGTTGTACGGCAGAAAGGGCGTGAAAAACGTTATTATCTTACCCCGGAGCCTCTCAGTGAGCTAAAGCAGTGGATCGTCGAGTTGAATGCCAGATGGGATCAGCGGTTACATAACCTCAAGGACTTCCTTGAAAATGAGGCCAGTGAGTAACTAAATCCGCCCTACCTATGCATCCTGCCCAAACAAGTGGCATGTTTTGGCAATGTGTCTACAATGGGTGGTGAGCAAGGTAGGCGTTAGTTATGAAGGTATTTGTCAGCTATAGTTCCACAGACCGCAAGTTTGTGACACGTCTTGCCACAGACTTGAAAGAGCGTGGGCTAGATGTGTGGCTGGACATCTGGAATATCACGGGGCGCGACCCATACTGGCAGGAAATCGAACAGGCAATTGAGGAGTCGACTCATGTCCTGTTTGTCATCTCGCCAGATTCGATTGAAGAGGGCTGTGCGGCGCGTGATGAATTGGGCCATGCCAAACATCACAAAAAGAAAATTGTGGTAGTAATGGCGCGGTCAGTCGATTACGACCACCTGCCAATCGAAATCACGCCGGGCCGCGATCAAATTCACGATTTTACCACGCAGCCTTACGACGATGCGCTGCGTTCGACGGCGAAGGCGCTGTATGGATCACATGAAGTACTGACGCCTCTCCAGAAAAAGGAACGTGATTGGCTGACGATAGTAGGCATTGGAACACTTGTCGTTTTTGTTTCATTGATAGGGTTGACATCACTGCTGAGTGGCGGCAATGATGACGATAATGCAACCCCGGACCTCGCGGGACTCAACACCAATACACCGGATGCGACGATAACACTCCTGCCTGCGGAAGAGACTGTCGATGTGACAGCAGCACTTACTGATACGGTGGATGCATCAAATTTTGAACGTGTAACGCAAATAAAGACTTTCCCGTGTGAGGGTACGGTCATTGAAGATTTAACACCCTATTACCGCGCAGCAAGTACTAGAACCCGTGAGGGTACGCTGGAAGAGGGGCAGGTGTTGTCGCTACAGGATGAGGAGTCGTCTCCTGACGGCGAGTTTTATGAGATTGAGATTGAGCGCGGCCAGACGCACTATATTTTGCAGGATGATGTTGACCCTGCTGAGTCTTGTCCATAATTTATAGAAGACGCAACATGTAACATAAGAAATGTACCCCTTCTACATCTCTCCCACAAACGGTTGGCGAGAGGACACTTTTTCGTCAATGGGGACGAGTCGTTGTGCGGGAAGGTGGGCGGACACGGCACTGTCGTGTCCCTACGGAGCCGTTGGTTTAAGCTGGAATCGCTATTGCGCCGAGGATTCGTAGGGACGGCCCGATGTGGCTGTCCGCTGGTAACAACACCGGATTTTCTGGCGCGAAGTGCCGGAGGGGTTCTACAACACAAGTCATATTTTGTTTGTATAGAAGGGATTTGTGAGAATGCCGGTAACGGTACTGATTGGCGCTCAATGGGGCGATGAAGGAAAAGGCCGGGTCGCGGATTGGCTGGCGGCGGATGCTCAGATTATGGCGCGTTATGGCGGGGGCGATAACGCCGGGCACACCATCACGGTCGGTGACGAGATATATAAAATGCATCTTATCCCCGCCGGAGCACTGCGCGAGGGGGTGATCAATATTCTGGGGCACGGGATGGTCATCAACCCGCAAAAATTGCTGGAAGAATTTGCGATGCTGGAAGGGCGCGGACATCCCATCACGCCGGATAATATGCTCATCAGCGAACGGGCGCATATCATCACGCCGTCGCATCGTGCCATTGATATCGCGAAAGAAGCGGCACGTGGTGACGCCAAAATCGGCACAACCGGGCGCGGCATTGGTCCGGCTTATACCGATAAGGTACAGCGTTCAGGCTTGCAAATTTATCATATGCTGGACGAGGAAGCCTTTGGTGACCGGGTTGAAGAACACATCGCCCGCTGGAATGAGCAGCTTGAGAAAATCTACAGGTCAAGCCCACTCGACCCTAAAACGGTCGCATCCGAATACACCGAATATGCGCGAAAATTGAAGCCGTTCATCACCAACATCACGCTGGTTATCCAGACCGCACTTGAGGAAGGTGAGCGGATTGTGTGTGAAGGGGCACAGGGCACCCTGCTCGATCTCGATTTAGGCAACTATCCATTTGTGACAAGTTCATCGGCAGGTGTTGCCGGGGCGTTGAGCGGGCTGGGCTTCGGTCCGCAGCATGTAGACCGGGTGGTCGGCGCGACGAAAGCTTTCAGCACGCGCGTCGGGGCTGGCCCAATGCCGACCGAATTACATGATGATTATGGTGATCGACTGCGCGGCACGGGCGAAAATCCCTGGGATGAATATGGCACCACCACCGGACGTGCCCGGCGCACTGGCTGGCTGGATGGAGTCGCATTGCGGTATGCGGTGCAGGTGAATGGCTTCACCGAACTGGTACTGACCAAACTTGATATTTTGAGCGGCTTTGACGAACTCAAAATAGCGGTGGCGTATGAGATCAGCGGCAAGCGCACCGAATATTTCCCCGCCAAACTGGAGGACCTTGAAGCAGCCACGCCAGTCTATGAGTCATTCACAGGCTGGGATGCTGATATTATGGGCGTCACCGAGTGGGATGCCCTGCCAGCAGCGGCACGAGATTACATTCTCAAAGTTGGTGAAATTGTGGGCGTTACGGTCAAGCAGGCCACGACAGGCCCCGCCCGCCGAGATGTGATTAATTTGTAGGTTTTGTGGTTTCATCTGTGTAGAAAACAAAAATCCCCCGCTGAGTTTGGCAGGGGTCTTTTAAGAGTTAATTCAAACTCGCGACACTAAAAAGCACCGCAAATGGCTCACACCAGATGACAACACTGGCGTTTTCGGGGATAGTGACATCCGCCTCTATAAAATAGTTCTGGTTGCCGGTGTTGCCCTTCAACTGCCCCAGATCAATATAGCCCGAAATATCGACACTGGAGCCTTCGGCATTCGTGCGCGGCACCAGATACACACG
>JAKEEQ010000389.1 GCA_022616515.1 Chloroflexota bacterium
CCACTTCATTATTTTGCGAGATGAGTAATCGCCCGCCACGCGCAGGCTCAAGGAACCGCCAGAATAAGATTGCACTGGTGTCGGTGACATGATGCACTGTTGGCGGTATGGTGAAGGCGACATCATTTGCACGGGCTAATCCGATACCACTGGCAAAGCTGCCATATAGCCCAGCCAGCAGTTTCAAAAATGTGCGTCTATCCATAGGCTTCTTGCCACAATCGCTGGGTGGTCCGAACCAGATTGGGGTAGACGAACCACGCGCGAAAGGGAGCAATCAAGGCCATATAATATTTACTCCACCATTTTGTGTAGATAGCATAGACTGCCAGAAAAGCACGATAGCCGTGCGGGGTGGATTCGAATGACAGGTGGGCAAAAGCGTGAATTGTGGCGTTGATGATCTCGCCAAGTGCTTCATTTTCCAACTGGTACATGACCCGAAATGGCCCCGCCAGAGTTCCGGGATCAGCCAATGATTGTGCGGAAAGGTCGTCATCAACCTTATGAATATATGAAGTAGGTGAAATCTGTTGATTTTCAGGACTGTCATCCCACCGAAACACCTTGCCCATCGCTTCGCGCAGCCAGAATAAAAACCTGACGGCTGGACTAAGCGCCCGAACATCATCGCGACCTTTAACAAGGTCGAACAAATCATGCAAGGATCGTCCCTCGCCGCCGTTGTTGAGGTCAATCTGCCAGACGTCTAATAGGGGCACGCCTTCCAGAAATTGATGGACAACTAACGATTTCTCGCTAAAAATAGATGAATGGATACGCACAGTTTGCAGCCTCCTGAACAGCAGGAGTATAACAACACAGAATGGAAATCCCATGAGCGTTTTTGATGGAAAACGTCTGACACAAGACACATTGCAGCTTGACCTTGACGGTCTCAGGCGCGGTATCTACTCCGACAAGTATTTTGAAAATATCCGCCGGATGTTGAGTAAACTAGCCTCAGAAGGCTATAATTACAGCGGCAGCAGCCCGCGCCTCAATGACGTCCAACACTATAATTTACCCGACGCCAAAGTAGAAATGCAGATTTTCACGCGGCGTGATCCGTTTGCATTGGTCGGCGGAATGGACGCGGTAACGACCATGCTTAAACACTGTACCGGCTATTGGGATGATGGCGGAGGATTTGTCAACACGGCTGCTGATTTAGAGGTGGACGCGGTGCAGGATGGCGTTAAGGCCGAGTATCAGGGCGACCTCATGCACGTAACGCCTGTCCTCAAAATTTACGGCACCTATCGTTACTTCGCCCACCTTGAGACGACCATTCTTGGTTATCTGACCCGTATCAGCCGCATTGCCACCAATGTCTACCATGTGCTCGTGGCGGCGCAGGGCAAGAACGTCCTCTTTTTCCCGGCCCGCTTCGATTTGCCGGATGTACAGGCCGCCGGCGGTTACGCCTATTGGCTCGCCGTGCAGCGCTACAATCACGACTATAGTCGGAATGTGCGGCCTTTCATCAGTACCGATGCTCAGGGGAGATGGTGGGGCGGACAGGGCGGGGGGACGGTGCCCCACGCGGTCATCGCCGTATTTCTCGCCGACACCGCCGAATCAATGGTGCAGTATGCCCACACGCAGTCAATCGGCGTACCGCGTATTGCCCTTGTTGATTTTGAAAATGACTGCGTTAATACCTCGCTGGCGGTGGCGAAAGCCATGTTTGACGCCTATCGCTATCACCATGACAACGACAATCCCGAAATGGCGAAAAAGTATAAGCTGGATGGGGTTCGCCTTGATACCAGCGGTCAACTGGTCGATAAATCGCTGGCGGAGGCTGAAGATCATTATGGCGTCAATCCGGCGCTGGTACGGGCGGTTCGCGATGCACTGGATGCCGCATGGCAGCACTGGAATCTCGACGAGTCATGGCAGCGACACGCCCAGCAGTACTGCTCTGAGATTCAAATCGTCTGCACAGGCGGCTTTAATGCCGAAAGAATAAGCGCTTTTGAGCGGGAAAACGTCCCGGTTGATACCTACGGGGTGGGGTCCGCCTTGATGCGCAATGACGGCCCAACCAACACCGACTTCAGCGCCGATGTGGTGCGTGTATTTGTTAACAACGAATGGCTGCCGATAGCGAAAGTTGGACGCCAGCCCAATGATAATCCTGACCTCGAAAGGGTCAGCCTGGAATAGCCTCAGCCGTATTCACCAGATGAACTCCTTTATGAGTATATTCCGCCAGAGTCTCATTGGCGATGACTTCAAAGTCAATTTGTGGATGGGCGACCGATGACATGGCATCCGTCAGAATGTACATCTTTTCGATGACGCTGTGGTCATAGTAATTCACCATTGAGCCGATTGTTTCCAGCACACAGTGACTCTTGGCCTGTCCCGCCACGTAAATCTCATCATAACGACCAATCAGGTTGAGAAAATCTTTGTTCAGTTCCCCAAGCGGTGCATCTGGCACTTTAACCTCTGGCTCCATAATCGAATAATGCTCGGTCTGCGGGATAGAGCCTTTGGTCAGGAAATGCGGCTGAGTCTGCCGGGCGGCGGAATGGAAGGCGATGGCTTCATACAGCACAGGCGTTAGCGCGTGTCCCGGCGTGCCGATCAGGGTATGATAGGGCCAGATCATCAGCACCTTTTTGGCCTTTGCTTCCAACTGCTTTACATAACTGCGCGACCATTCCTCCTCAATGACGGGCATCCAATCACCATTTTGTACTTTCTCGGCGGTGATGGGCGTATAGGGTTCGGGATGATTGCCATCGCGGTCTGCCCACCATGTCGGGAAGAAAATCTGGCGTGGGACATGGCTGTCCAGCGAGGCAGCAATGGTCGTGATTTTCCCGGCATTTTGATAGATCCACTCAATCGTGCGCCGCGCATCATCGACTGCGCCCGGAACACTCAACGCGCCATCTTCATGCACAAAATCGACCTGCATATCCACAAGAAGGAGCAAGATGTGCTGCTCGTCTTCGTTAGAAGGAAAAAGATTTGCATCGTGTCCTGCCTGAGTAGCTTCGCCAACTCGCGGAACGACCAATTTACCAACACGGTCAGTTTCATAATAGTCAGGGAGAAACATGTTTCACTCCTTTACCTGCGGGCATTCCTTCGCCTAAAAGTATACTGCCGGTTAGTTAAAATCTCATTATTTGTCGAATCCCCTCAATCACCTATCCAGTTGGACAGGTGATTCCATAAAAATACTCACCAGTTAGACAGGTTCCTTAATACTATTTTCATTTTACGATAATCGTAAGCCGGTTATTAAACTGCAACTTCACCAAAGGGGCAGTGCAGTGATTTAGCCGTGCGTAACGTGATAGAGAAGGATGGAGAAAAATAAATGAGATTACACCGCACGTTAGTTCCCTACATTATCCTGTTTATCGTTATTGCAATGCTGGCAGGCATTCTGCCACCGAAAACCTCTGCCCAGAGTAGTTTTTATAATGAAGCTCCCATGCTAACCGAGCGCGTTGCTAATGGCGAATTACCGACTGTTGATGAACGTTTGCCGCTCGTGCCACTGGTTATCTCTCCGGTGGAGCAGGTTGGCACTTACGGCGGCACACTCACCGTCCCGGTTGCCAACATCGAAAGCACGGTCAGACCATCACGTTTTGTGGGGTATGAATCACTGGTGCGCTGGGATCCACAGTGGCTGCGGGTGATTCCCAATATCGCACAAACTGTAGACACAAGCGAGGACAGTACAACTTACACTTTTCAACTACGTGAAGGTATTCGCTGGTCAGACGGTGAATTATTCACTGCCGATGACATCATGTTCTGGTATGAGGCTGTGTTGAGCAACCCTGAATTAACGCCGCGACCACCAAACTGGCTTTCCACAGATGGTGTTCCTGTTGCCGTAGAGAAAATCAATGATTTGACGGTCAAATTCACGTTTGCCCAACCAAACGGCCTGTTCCTGTTCGAACTGGCAAATTCGCTGGGTACAGCGCCAACAACCCATCCCAGCCACTATCTGCAACAGTTTCATCCAGATTACAATCCATCGGTTGACGAGTTGGTAGCCGAACATGGAGTTGCGGATTGGATTGAGTTATTCGGAAGTATGACCGACTCCAGTAATTTAGCGAAGCCAACGCTGGGAGCATGGATTGTTGTCGAGCGCGGCGAAACCATTGTTGCCGAGCGAAATCCTTACTACTGGAAAGTTGATACGGACTTCAACCAACTGCCGTATATTGACCGCCTTGTCTTCGTAGAGGTGGGTGATATTGCAGCTTATGAAGCAGCTATCGCGGATTCCGATGCCCATCTGGCATTCTCCGACGAATTCGCCACATTCGCCATTACTGATGCCAGTGTTAGCGATGTACGTGAAATAACCCTCATTTCCAGCAATTCAACGAGTCTGGTGCTTGGCCTCAATCTGACTCATCCTGATCCTGTCATACGCGCATTCTTTCAAAATAAGGATGTTCGCATCGCCTTATCTCACGCTATCAACCGCCAGCGTATCATTGATGAAGTCTTTGGCGGAGAGGGCGAGCCATATCAACTCGCACCACGCCCCGAATCACCTTATTTCAATGAGCGAATGGCTTACCAATACACTGAATTTGATCTTGAACTGGCGAATGAACTACTGGATCAGGCGGGTTATGCCGAACGAGATTCGGAAGGTTTTCGTGTCAACGGCGAAGGCATGCGCCTGACCTTTCAGCTTCAGGCAAACGCAGTGCCCGAAGCGGAGTCAGTAGTCATCATGCAGTTAGTAAGCGAAGACTGGCAGGCCGCTGGCATCGATGTAACGGTGGATGTGTTTACCAACGAGCGAACAGATGAGTACAATGGCCTGTTGTTTGCGGGACAGCATTATAACTACAGTTCGGAAGGCGTTGGTGGCCTCGATGTTATTCTCGAACCAGCCTACTACTTCCCGGTCCATCCGTTCGCCTCATTCTATGCCAGCGGCTGGGGATACTGGTATCGTGACAGCAGCAGCGAACAGGCCGTAGAGCCGCCTGCGCCTGTCCAGCAGCAGATGGCCCTTTACAATGAGCTTAAGACCAGCCATGACCCTGAAACGCAGGTGAATCTGATGCGGCAAATTCTTGAGATCGCGGCTGATGAATTCCTGGTCATTGGCACGGTGCTTGATCCAAACGGTGTGATGCTCATCAGTGGAAATCTACACAATGTGCCGCTGCTGATCCCACAGGCATTCACCTATCCCACACCAGCACCAACAAATCCAGCGCAGTATTATATCGACCTGCAAAACTAATCACTTCCGCCCCTTCTCGAAGGTCGGGAAGGGGCTATCTCGCAAAATGCTTCTCAAAAGCATTTTTCGCTGCCCGGTAGCCCATATCGATAAGCTGGCGGCTGGCTGGTTCGTCATAATCAATGATGCGAGTCACGGGTAGAAAATCCTCCGGGGCGACGATGACAATATTGGCTTCACGTAAGCCGGGAATCTCTTCGGCGCTGGCACGCGCTTCACGGACCTGTTCATTATGATGTCGTGCCAACTCAAGGCTGACACGGAAAGATGCCAGCAGTGCCCAATCCAGCGTCCAGGTGATGGCCTCGCCGAAATTGGAGGGTAAGCCCTGACGACGAGCCGGTGCAGCCTCATTGAGTTCCCACCACGGCGTGAGCAGCACAACAACAGCCTCCATTGGCTCGTCCTGTGGATAACCACGTACCGCATCAAGCGCATCGCCCAATGGTGTGTTTGCCACAATGGCACCATCCCAGTAGACTTCACCATCAGTGTCATATGTCCACGGATAGATGAGTGGAATACTACAGCTTGCCAGAATACGCCTAAGTGTGATGCCTTCTTTGAGTGAAATATCGTGGTCAACATCATCTTTACGGTTACAGAAAGTAACTTCTTCTCCGGTGCGGATATTGGTTGCTTCAATGAGCAGCAGCTTGTCACTGTTATTGATTTTGTCCTCATCTAATCCGAGGCGTGTTACTAGCGATTCCAGCAGTGGTCCAGTATCGAGAAGGTTGCTCCAGCGTCCAATGAGGCGTTCGCCAATAAATTCTGGCAGGAGTGGAATGGGAGGCCATGCTTCGTCAGCAGCCGGTGAGGTTGATTTTTCACTCGTCACGCGGGGCAGCGCAACCCCAATGGCACGTTTGAAAAATCGGCTCATGATGAAACGAGTGAGGCGGCTCATGCCGGGCGGCAGCCCTTCAACATGATGCTCGCGCAGTTCCAGCCAGAATCGCTCCAACTCAGCGGCGCTAATCCCCTGCACAATCGCCGCGCCGTTCACGGCCCCGATAGATGTGCCGACCACCACATCCGGTGTCCAGGCATCCTTATGCTCATCGTCAACATTTGCTTTTTGCGTTTCCTGAAGATACTTATACACCCCGGCATGAAATGCACCACGCCCGCCACCACCTGATAAAATCAGTGTCCTGATCGCCATACAGTAAGTTCCTTTCCAACCTGATTAATATTAACGCAGTATTTTCGCTGAAAACATCATTTAGAGGATGTAACGGTTACGAATTGAGTACTCAGATGATCGAAGAACTTGTTGAAGAGGCAAAACGAAATCCATCGGCATTCAAACAGTTATATCCACGTTTTGTGAAGCAGATTTATGCCTATGTCGCCTATAAGGTGGGGCGCAAGCAGGATACCGAAGACATCGTGTCGGAGACATTCCTGCGTGCCCTTGAGAAGATCAAAACCTTTGAGTATCGGGGTGAAGGCTCTTTTAAAGCGTGGTTATTTCAGATTGCACATTATGTCGTGCTGGAACACTATCGCGGTCAAACGACAACGGTAGATATTGATGACATACCGCTCATTCGCCATGACTCTTTTGAAGACCAGCTTATTCTCAAAGAGCGATTTATGCAGGTGCAGCAGCATCTCCAATCACTCCCGGCGCGGCAGCAGGAAGTCATACTGTTGAAATACTTCGGAGGGCTGCGCAATCAGGAGATTGCCGACCTGCTTAAGCTCAATGAACGCACCGTCTCATCCTATCTCAGCCGTGGTTTAGACACGCTGCAAACGCTGCTAAATGATGTGGAGGTACACCCATGACAAACATCCACGATGAACTGAACCGATTAACACCTGAACCGGATATGGATTTCCTGTCACGTCTCGACCAACAGATTCAAGCCAGAATTGAACAGGAGATACGAAATCCGATGATTACCACACAAGGCAACATTACCCCGCTTTTTGATATTCGGCGCATGATGCTGCTGGTGGGCGTGTTCCTGATGGTTTTGTTGAGCGGTTTGCTACTGCTGACTATCAGCCCCTCGCCCGAAGATGATCTGTCTACCTCATTGATCCAAACCACGCCCACTATTGCGCCGCAAGATAGCTGCGAGGTGGAACCTGAAAGTGGTTGGATTGTGCATAGTGTGACGGAAGATGACACTTTAGAGAGTATCAGCCAGCGTTATGCAGCGGATTCACAGAAACTACTGGATGCCAACTGTATCACGGAGATTGAAGTTGGTACGCAGCTTTTTGTCCCGGCAGAAATTGGCTATGCAGGAATTGTTCCTGAAGATTATATTCCAGCGGGCGTTACTATCAGCGAAGAGATGGTGACACTTGCTTATTATCCGCTGCCTCCAGGAAATAAGGTCCCGAAAATGAACGAGATCGTTGGGTCAGTTGCATTGAGATCATTTAAACCAAATCAGCCCTTCGACCGGGACGGTCTGGGC
>JAKEEQ010000390.1 GCA_022616515.1 Chloroflexota bacterium
ACTTGTCATTGAACTGTCCTCCTAAGTTGGTTGGTTTGCTGACTTCCCATCTTGGGAGACAGTTCTTTTTTGTCAACCCTATTTCACATAGAGCGTATCAATAGATAAGAGTGTGACTTGCGATAATACTTACTTTAACGAGCCAGAATAAAATATCAAGCATCAAAAAACGGGACGCCCAAGAGTGAGCATCCCGTTTCATTGTTTGGTTTTGGCCGGTATCTACGCCGCCGGTGTCAGCGTCCCATCATCTTTCCAGGTGATTTCGTTGCCATCATTTTTCTTGATGGTGGGCATTGCCTCACGCCGGATGGCTTCCGGTGTGACGATAACCTCGGCGATGTCTTTGCGTGAGGGGATTTCGAACATCACATCCAGCAGCACACCTTCCAGCGTACCGCGCAAGCCGCGTGCCCCAGTCTCATGACGAATGGCAACCTTGGCTGCCTCTTTCAGTGCATCTTCAGTGAACGTCAGTACGACATCATCCAGCCCGAACAGGCTCTTGAACTGCTTGGTCAGTGCATTCTTGGGTTCAGTCAGAACCCGGACCAATGTTTCTTCATCCAGCGGATCAATGTTGCACAGCACTGGCAAACGCCCAACGATTTCCGGGATGAGGCCAAACTCCATCAGGTCATCGGCACTCACTTTGCTGAGAAGCTCAGCGCGAGAGGCTTTCATGGCACTCGTGCCAGCAAAACCGAGCGACCCTTTATGTCCTGTGCGGTTGGAGATCAATTCTTCGATGCCGGAAAAGGTTCCACCACAGATGAACAGGATGTTTTCCGTATCAATCTGGATGAAATCCTGATGGGGGTGTTTACGCCCACCCTGCGGAGGCACGTTGGCGGTTGTCCCCTCAATAATCTTGAGGAGAGCCTGCTGTACCCCTTCACCACTCACATCGCGGGTAATCGACGGATTATCGCCGCTCTTGCGGGTAATTTTGTCAATTTCGTCGATATAAATGATGCCCTTCTCGGCACGAGAAATATCGTAATCCGCAGCCTGAATGAGGCGCAGCAAGATGTTTTCGACATCTTCGCCCACGTACCCGGCTTCTGTTAGGGCGGTAGCATCCGCAATACAGAAGGGGACGTTCAGGATGCGGGCCAGTGTTTCTGCGAGAAGTGTCTTACCACAACCCGTTGGACCGACGAGGATAATGTTGCTCTTTTCGATCTCAACATCATTGATCTTGCCACCGGCATTGATGCGTTTGTAGTGATTGTACACCGCAACGCTGAGCACACGTTTGGCGCGATCCTGCCCGATGACATACTCATCGAGATAATCGCGAATCTCGTGCGGGCTGGGGATGTGTTCAAGCTCGAAATCACGCTCCAGAGGGGTCACCTCCTGTTGCAAGATGTCGGTGCATAAGTGAACACATTCATCGCAGATATACACGTGATCAGGGCCAGCGATGAGCCGGTTGACTTCATCTGCGGTTTTGCCACAAAAAGAACAGTGCGGCACTGGTGGATGTTGCATAGGGAAATTCCCTCAGTTGGTTATACTTTCTTTTCGGCAGGTTCCAGGATAGCGTCAATCAGACCATACTCGAGTGCTTCCTGAGCGGTCAAGTAGCGATCACGGTCAGTATCCTGTTCAATTTGATCCAGTGGCTGTCCAGTTGCTTCAACCAGAATCTGGTTGAGCAGGTCACGCTGGCGCAGGATTTCCTTCGCCTGAATCTCGATGTCGGATGCCTGCCCACCGCCACCAGACTGCCATGGCTGGTGCATGTGGATCGTCGCGTTCGGCAGTGCCATACGGCGGCCCTTGTCACCGGCTGTCAAAATGATTGTACCAAAACTGGCGGTTACACCAACAGCCACTGTACGAATGGGATTGGAGATGGCTTTCATGGTGTCGTAAATTGCCAGACCATGATAAATCACACCGCCCGGACAATTGACATAAATCTGAATTTCTTTTTCCGCATCCTGCTGGTTGAGATACAGCAACTGCGAAATGATCAGGTTCGCGACCTGATCGTTAATCCCGGAGCCTAAAACGATAATACGTTCCTTAAGCAGCAGGGAGTAGATGTCGTAGGCACGCTCTCCACGACCTGTCTGCTCAATTACCATTGGGATAACGCCGTTATACGTTGTCGGAATCATTGTTTACCTTTCCTATTCTTCCGCTACACCAGACTCGTTATTAACAGTCTCCGCCTCATCAGGACCCGGCTCTGCCTTGGCTGAGACACCGTCTTCTTCATCCTCTTCCGGGTCGGGACCTTTTGGTGGATTAAGTCCCTTCGCGATACTTATTAAACGGCGTGTTACTCTATCGCTGACGACGCGAGAGCCAAAACTCTCCCGTTGTTCACCCTGAAATAGTATATTCCTTAATGTACCCGCAAGTTCACCATACCGGGCCAGCTCTTTATCGATAGCGTTATCAAGCTGGGCTTCGTCGAGGAATAACTCCTCCTCTGTTGCAACTTGTTGCAGTAGAAGCATGGTCCTTACATCATCTTCTGCCTGTTCGCGGCGTTCCTCGCGGATTTCTTCTTTCGTTTTATCTGCAATGCGCAGATAATCATCAAGAGTTAGGCCATAATTGCGGCGCAGACCTTCATCCATATCTTCCAGTGAACGATCCAGATAATCTTCGAGCATGTCTGCCGGATATAAAATTTCGGCGCGTTCCATTAGCTCATCCAGAACTTTCGAAAGGTATTTCTGCTCCGAATTTTGTCTGATGTTTTCTTCAACACTCTCGCGCACACGTCCGGTAAGTTCTTCAAGGGTATTGAGTTCGCCATCAGAGGCGAGAGTCGCGATAAAATCGTTCTTTACAGGTAGGATACGGGCACTGACTTTTTCGACAGTCACTTCAAAGTCAATAACTTTTCCGCGCAAATCTTCGTGAATGTCTTCATCGCCCGTAAATTGAAGGCTGAATTCTCGTGTGTTGCCTGCTTCAACCCCGACCATTTCTTTGCTGAATCCGGGCATAACTGCGTCCAGGTCTTCATCTACATGCAGGACAACGGGATAGTTATGCTCATGCATGTAGACATCGCGATTGTCACTATGAGGATCGTGCTCGTCTTTCTCATCCTGCGCTTCTTCGCCTTCTTGCGCTTCTTCAGCAAAGAAAGCGTGCAGCGTGATGGTCACTTCATCACCAAATTCAGCCGGACGATCAACCGTTTCGGTAAGCGCCAAACCGTTATAAACAACTTCAACGCCTCTGTTGACCTGTTCATCGGTGACTTCATCCTCTTCATAATCAAGGCGAATGTCGCGATAGTCCTTGAGGTTGACTACAGGACGTTTAGCTACGGTGAAGGTTATAGTCAGGTCCCCGTCATCAGTATTTATGTCCTTGACTTCACCAAGTGTGTATGGCTCAATTGCTGCCTTATCAAGGCCCTCACGATACATGTCATCGCCCAGGTCCTCAAGCACCTCGGCTAGAATCGCCTCGCGTCCGATAGCCGCCTCAACCACATGGTAGGGAGCCTTGCCGGGGCGGAAACCCGGAAAGCGATATTCGCGGGAAATTTTGCGAGCAGCCTTTTGCAGAGATTGTTCAAGCGTTTCTTTATCTAATTTCACGACCATTTCTGCCGTATGGTCGTCATTATGCGTGACGTTTACGATTTCCAAAGCGGATATCCTTCTGATGTTCAGGGAACTCGTAACAATCCATTATACACAGCCCTTACCCGCTATGACCAGAGAAAGTTCCCGATTCTGATGAATATTTTACCCAAGAAAAAACAGGCGCGTCCATCCTGCGACCTGTTTCTGTAACTGCGATAGAGGGAGGCATTGTAGAGTATAACAATGCGAAAATCAACGCCTGTCTCGGGTATATGCGCGGCAGCCGGGTGATTATTAAACTGGCATCAACGGTTTTCTTCAGGTGGTTGCAGATTGCGAAAGCTTTTGTAGAGGGCAAGGTCGTAGATAATTTTGAGGCTGCCCGCCGCGAAGAAGGGCAAACTTAGTAATCCAGTCCCCAGCATTACTCCACTCAACAGCGGCGCACAGGCCGCGCCAATCGGGCGAGCAATCCCTGTCACACCGGCGGCGGCGGAGCGTTCCGTCGGGTCAACAACTGCCATGACGTAAGACTGGCGGGTGGGAACATCCATTTGAGAAATGCTGAAGCGAACCAGCAGCACCAGCACCGCCAGCGGTAGGGTAGGCATTACCGGAACCAACATCAGCAGGATATTGGACGGGATGTGCGTGAAGACCATCGTGTTAATGAGTCCAATACGAGCTGCAACTCGCGCCGCCACTAACGCCGATAAACCTGCAAAAATATTCGCGCCAAAAAAGATCGCGCCAATTACAGCCGTATCGACGTTGAAGCGAATGAAAAACCAGTAGGCAACCAGACTCTGTACCACTAATGCACCGCCAAAGGAATCAAGTGCAAAAAGTGCTGACAGACGCAAGACAATGCCTCTGGAGCGAGTTAAGCCGAGGCGGTTGGTTCGTGGAGGAACCTCGGCTACTTCGATGGCAGGGGAAATCTTCGTGAAC
This sequence comes from Chloroflexota bacterium, assembly GCA_022616515.1. Lineage (GTDB taxonomy): Bacteria > Chloroflexota > Anaerolineae > Aggregatilineales > J027 > JAKEEQ01. Next base: position 4,521 of record JAKEEQ010000390.1, read on the forward strand.
AAAACAAACAGGACACCACCCAGCAGCGCGTAGAACAGCAAAACCGCTCGATAACTTGTCAGTGGTGTATTGCCAGTGGATTGCAATACCCCGACTATGCCACCGCCAATTAATGCCCCGCAGGCCGTTGCCAGTGACCCGACCAGATTGTACCAGGCAAATATCTGAGTACGCTGACGGTCCGGGATGGTCTGTGCAAGGCCAGCCTGCTCAATGGACAGGAACGGCCCGACCTCGTTACCGCTGGGGCTGATGGTGCCGATGATCGCGGCCAGTGTCAGGAGGAAGAAATTGTCCGTTGTGCTGAAGACAATTCCCGCCAGAACCATCAATCCCGTACCCAGCAACAGCATCCGTCGCCGACCGATTCGATCCGCGTGAGTCGTTATCCACAACGAGACCAGTGCATCACCTGCTAGGGTTAGCGATAACAATAAGCCGATTCGTCCTTCACTGAAGCCAACTTGCGCCAGATAGAGTGCCAGTACTACCGAAATCAGTCCGTAGGCAAAAAGCCGTAAGACGCGCGTCGCGAAGAGTAATTGCCCGTCACGGCTTAAAACAGACAGTGATTGGAGTTCGGGGAGATCGAGCAGGCAGGTCATCAAGCCTCATCCACGTAAACCGCAGCCTGATGGGTTTGCGGTAAAAAGGCATATATTTTGTTCTGGACTGGATCAAAACCCAGTGTATGCGCACCTGCCTGTGTATTTACCGTTTCTAGCAGCCGCATTTGGTGCGTATCGAAGACATCAATCACTCCCGGATTGCCGACCGCGATATACAGATGTTGGCGTTTAGCGTTAAAAAAGATGACGTCGGGATTACCACTGATAGGTTCTTGATGCAATATCATTCCCGAACCCGCATCCAGCACGACCAGTTCGCCACCATCACAGGCACAGAACAGCCGCTGCGTTTCGCTGTCGATGTCCAGCCCATGTGGACCAGCCACAGGAATGGAGAATGTACGAGCTATCCTGTCAGGTTGGTTGGCGGGGATCACCATTATTTCTGGCGGATCAGCGATATTGACATAGAAGTTGCTTGAAGTTGCATCAAAAATCGCCCAGCGGGTGCGCCCTGGTACAGGAAGTGTAGCGACAATCTGTTTCTCCGCGACGTTGATTATCGAAACCGTTGTCGAGCCAGATATGTCTGGAGTGCCTACATGTGCTACCAGTAGTTGACCGCTGTTCGCGTCGTAGGCCAGCCCGTTGGGGTGAATGCCAGCATTGATTTTTCTGATACCGCGCTCCTCGTCGGGCTTAAAGATTCCCACCGTGTTTTCATCTCGATTCGAGGTGAAAACGAGATCATCTGCTTCGGCAACGAGTGCCCCGGCGACACCCATCAGATTCGGTATGGAATGAAGGTAGCGATCCTCCCGACAGTCAATGACATCAACAGAGTCGTTCGCCGTATGTGCTACATATAGGCGATTGCGCTGCGCATGAACGGCGGCGTGGTCGAAGCCGCCCGGTTTGATATGCTCAGGTAAATCGACATAGGAGACATGCTTTAGCGACATTGGTTGCGAGTCCATTCACTAAATAGCGCCAGAAGGTCCGGTAGACGATGCTTACAAGCTGGAAATAAGCAAACCTGCGAGCGCCGCTGCCAGCACTACAACCGGCACGTTCAATTTAGATTTCCAGCGGAATAACACCAACAACCCTGCTCCGAAGATCACCAGTGCGGGCAAATCAGTAATTGCATCGCGCAATAGTACAAGCGTCGTGGCAGCAATCAATCCAACAACGCCTGCCGTCACGCCGTCAAGGAAACTGTGCAGGCCAGTGTTGGCGATCAGTCGTTCCATAACATTGTGTCCAACCAGTGTGAAGGCAAACGCTGGAAGAAAAATGCCGGTTGTTACTGCCACAGCGCCCAGAAAACCACCACCCACATAGCCAACAAATGTCCCGAAAATCACCAGAGGCGCAGGCAGTATCCCTGACAATGCAAGTCCATCAAGGAATTGTGGGTTCGTCATCCATGTGCCATCAATGACCGCATCCTTTTGAAGATAAGGGATGACAGTATAGGCACCACCGAATGTTAGCAAACCACTCCGCAGCCCGGAACCGAACAGTCTCGATTCTGAGGCTGAACCGCTGCCAGTTGAGGCTGCATCATTCAGCGAAGCCGGGTCTGCAACGGTGAGCGTATTGGTGCCCAGAACCACAATTCCAAGCAGGCAGAGGATTCCCAGTATAACAGCGGCGGTGATGAGCTTGCGTTTGACCAGAATATAAATGCCACCGGCGGCAGCGAGGGTCAGCACAAAACTGACCCCGACAAGTTGCGCCAGAAAAGCAAGCAGGGCGATACCCCATAACCAGTTGTTGTGCAGGGAATGTCCGCCAATTCGATGAACGGCACGGACAATTAACGCACCGACGACAGCCTGCATACCATAAAATGCTCCAGTGAATAATGGGGAGCTGATGCCAACCGTGACATAAACCCATGACAGGAGCAGCATCAACAAAAAGCCGGGCAGCATAAAGCCCAGTCCTGCAAGCAGTCCCCCAATGCGTCCTCGCGCTTGCATCCCGAAGTACACACAGAGTTCATGGGCTTCTGGTCCGGGCAGGACCTGATAAACTGCCAGAACCCGATTGAAAAGTTCGCTGCTGATCCACTGCTCCTCATCGACCAGTTCTTGACGGATCATCCCGATCTGAGCAACAGGACCACCCCAGGCCATCGTACCGAAACGCAGAAAGCGCAGGAATAATCTCCCATAGGATTCGTGTGGTGGAAGGGCTTCGGATGACGATGTGGTCATGGCGATGCTCTGGACTGTCCCGGTTGCCATCATCTCACCTCTAATTCCGCTATTAACTGCCTGACATGGGTGCGGATTGTTTCATGAGCCTGTTCGGGCTGCTGGCTCACCATCGGTACATCCTGCCAAAGTTCAACCCGCTCTGTTGTAAGTTGTAATTCTTCCGCTGTGCAGCCCATCGAGATAATCCGCTCGGCACTTTGCAGGTCGTCCCGCGTTACGAGACGAGGTATATAGTGCGATACGTCAAAACCCTCGGCAGTCAGTATCTCAGCGACAACCGGCGAGACTACATCGGATGGCTCTGTCCCGGCTGAGTCCGCGACAAAGGGCAGCCCAAGCTGCTGTGCTAACTGGTTGAAATATGCTGCCGCAATCACACTCTTAGCAGCATTGTGGGGACAGAGGAATAGAATCGTATGGTTCAAGGTGTTCGCCCTCATTTACTGACACGGCCCTGACAGACAGCATATAAGCAGTCATATACACCAAAGCCGACTTCCAACCGCTTTTCCAGTGACCAATCCAGTAAATGCCAGCCATTGGCGATTTGTCGCAATCCTTCGCCCTCTGGCGCGACATCGCGGTCCTGTGTATCGGCGGCACGCACGATCTTTGCCAGTTCCAGCAGTGCCGGATCAGTCAGGCTGTATTTGCGGATAAAAGACTCAAACGATGAACCGCCGTCATGGTGTCCGAGTTCAACATCAGGCACATCATATGGGAGTGCATCTTCGCGCTCAGCGACGGCCATTACCTCTTCGGCAGGCACAAACAACAGTTCAGCAGCCGGGTCAATGAATTTCTTGATGAGCCACGGACAGGCAACACGATCTACTTTAGGTTTTTCACGAGTAACAAATCTGGTAGTCATTCTTTTGCTCCTCTTTATGGTCCTATGTTTCACTTTCGGCAGCAAGCTGTGCATACAGCGCGTCATATAACAGTCGCCCATGTTGCAGGGCAGTATGGTCATCCGGGCTGATGCGGCGGATTCCCGAACACAGAAAATCCAGTCCCGCCGCGACTGGCTCAACCATCACATCCTGTATGACATCCGCTTCGTCAATAATGCTCGCGATGCGGCGCAGGAGGGGGTCACTCAATTGGTATTCACTGAGCATGGTGTGGAAAGTGCAGTGTTCGCGTCTATGGCTAAGTCGCACACCGGGAATGTCAAATGCTTCGTAGCCCTCTGGCAGCGGCGTTTGTCCGGCGGGAATGAACATGAATTCAGCATCAGGGTCAATGAAGCGCAAAATCAGCCACCCGCAACCCATCCGGTCTACCCCGATATGTTCCCATGTCACCCATTTCATCCCTCATCTAATCCTCTCTGCTCGACCAGTGTCTGCCGCACCTGCTCCCCCAATTCCGAACGAAAGTAATCGAATCGTTTTGTTTGCTGATATTGTTTCGCCAGTGCAGATAAGTCCGCATCTGGCTTTTCCAACTCGGACAGGAGGTCGCGATAACTGGTGTCCACCTGGTTGATAAACTGCTGCTTCAGGTCCATATCCTGTCCGGTGAAGACCTGTTGGGCTTCCCACAGGGTTGCTTCACCCTCGTCCATGTCCCGCACCTCGGTGGTGAGCCATTGAAGTTTCTCGCGGGTGTATGGTGTATCGGGCAATACCCAGGCAGTATCATGAAGCAAAATCGCCCCCAGACCTTTCAGTTTGCGCCAGACATAAACCCGCCGGGCCGATGGTTTGTTGGGTACTTTATAGGTAAACAGAAGCCATGTAGTCATAATACCAGAGTTCAGATCAAGATTCTGTTAAAATGTAACCACAGTTACATAGTAGCATGAGAAAAAAATATTGTCAATCAATTGAGTCTGGTGATGAAGAAAGCGGGTGGCATACACAAAAAAACTCTCCAGATTCTTGAAATCTGAAGATTTGTGATGGGGAAGGTGGGACTCGAACCCACACGGATTTCTCCACATGATCCTAAGTCATGCGCGTCTGCCAATTCCGCCACTCCCCCTCATGTGAAAAATATAGCAGGAAACAGGCAAAAATCAAGAGTATACAGTTGGTTCACCGGCAAAATAATAACTAACAGGCTGACTGAGTAGTCAGCCTGCCATAATCCCGAAGAGGGTCTTATCTACCTGCTTTCCGCAACACGGCGCGTGTCAATGTCACCCTGGTAGCTTAAGGCTTCTTTATCCTCTTCGCCTGTGCTAATGCGGACAACTCTCTCCACGGGAGAGACAAAGATCATGCCATCGCCTCTTTCGCCGGTGTAGGCGGCTTTTTTGATGGTGTTGATTGTGGCGTCGACATTATGGTCGCTCAAGATAATGGTGATTTGCAACTTTGGCAATAGATCAATATTGTACAGGCCCTTGCGCCAGTGTACTTGAATACCGCCACCGCGCCCACGTCCGCGCACCTCGGACACGTTCAAACCGACAATGCCGATTTCCGTCAGTGCACGTTTGACATCCTGGAATTTTTCACGCCGAATAATCGCTTCAATTTTCTTCATGATGTTGAACTCTTTCACACTCTAGTTGATGTAGGCAAAAGTCCGCGCATACTATTAGTCGCCCGCTGCTACGGCTGGCGACGATTTGATTTTGCCCGGGGCAGACTCTGGTTCTGCTGAGGCCATGTCGGGCATTGAGAGAACATCAGGCCAGGCACTCGCCCCATGTTCGTAGACGTCGATACCAATCCTGTCAGCCACGGGATTGACGCGCAAGCGGTTCACGAGTTTCAACCCACCAAACATGAGCACGGAGGTGAAAGCAATGAACACAACTGTTGCCAGCGAACCAGTCAACTGCACAACCAGTAAATCAATGCCGCCACCCATCAGCAAGCCACCATTGCCTGCCGCATCGCCAAAGGTTAATTCCGGCTGTCCGACCAAACCAATTGCCAGCGTTCCCCAGATACCACACGCACCATGTACACTAAATGCGCCGACTGGATCATCGATTTTGATCCTTTCGATAAATTCTACGGAACTGATGACGATCAGACCTGCCACGATACCGATGAGGACCGCCGCCCACGGCATAATAAAGGCACAACCTGCCGTGACGGCCACCAAGCCAGCCAGAGAGCCGTTGAGTGTGGATGTTAAATCCCAGGTGCGGGTACGCGCATAGACGAAGAACATAGCCCCTACCGCACCGCCACCAGCACCGAGCGTGGTATTGAGCGTTACCAGCCCAATCAGTCCGGTATTGCCTGTGCCGAGGGTCGAACCCGGATTGAAGCCATACCAGCCAAACCACAGGATCATTGTACCGAGCGTGGCATAGGCCAGATTGTGGGCGGGAGGTACTTTGCCCCATTCTCCCCGGTTCACGCGCGGCCCCAACATCCATGCTCCGACCAGTGCCGTTATACCACCAACAGTGTGGACAACTGTTGAGCCAGCAAAATCATGAAAACCGCGATCAAACAGCCAGCCACCTCCCCAGACCCAGTGAACAATCACCGGATAGGTAATCGCAGCCATTAAACCTGTATAGATCAAGTCGCCGATGTAGTCAGTACGTTCTGCCATTGCGCCAGTGGTAATCGTGCTGGCGGTAGCTGCAAACGCGAATTGGAAGAAGAAGAAGACTAAGACCGTCAGATTGGGATAAGCAACATCAGGGTTAGCATCTGCAATACTTGGGAAACTGATCACACCGTTGCTGATTTCAACCGCTTCATTGAGAAAAAAGTTATCTGTGCCAATCAAGCCGCCAGAATCTGTACCGAATGCGATTCCGAAACCGACTGCCCAGAAAATAATAGCGGTCAAGCCCGCATCAACAAAGTTTTCCAACATCGCATTAACGGCTCCAGTCTGGCGAACCAGACCAGTCTCCAGCAATGCGAAGCCGGTCTGCATAAAAAAGACAAGGAAACCTGTTAACAACACCCAGACGGTATCGACTGAAATCTGTAAACTGCTCACTTGAGCTTCTATTTGAGTAGGAGTCCCTGTTTGGGCAGGGGCCGTGACCTCGGTATCCGTTTGAGCACCGTCATAGGCGTCAACCGATACCCCAAAACCAGCCAGTAGTAGCGACGCCACTGCAATAATGAGCAGGCGTCGCCATAGTTTTTTATTACGCATAACGTTTCCCCCGTTATAACTATGCGATGCCTATAATTGTATGGCTGAAAAAGAAAACGTATTTCAGCTTTTTATATAAATATGACCGTTTTTGCTTGTGCAATTTAACTACAATTTTTAAATGCACTTAACTTAGTTTCTTGATCTCAGATAAATATCACGCTCTATGTGAAATAGGGTTGACAAAAAAGAACTGTCTCCCAAGATGGGAAGTCAGCAAACCAACCAACTTAGGAGACAGTTCAATGACAAGTATAGCAATGGAAACAATTTTGACCATTATCTATGTGTTAGTGGATGAGTGGTATGAAAGCCAAGGGCGTGCGTTGATGGCGG
>JAKEEQ010000391.1 GCA_022616515.1 Chloroflexota bacterium
CTGGCAGAAGTGTTTGGTATCATCGAAAACCCGCGTTACCTGATTACCCGTGTGGGCCGTTTTGGACGCAAAGACTATCACTCTGTACCGTACATTCTGGGCATCAACAAAGAGCGGGCGAACATGTTCTACAACATCTGGCATCAACGGGTCAGTCCGGGTGAATTGATTTATACTCGCAGCACAGACGGTCGTGAAGTTCTGCTCAAAGCGCGGGCACGGGCCTTTTCGACTGCGATGGCTCCGCGTGCTGAACGCCGGGACCGCTGGCAGTAGCGGAGGGAAAATGATTGTCATAACTGGTGCAACTGGCTTTGTGGGACGTCATCTCGTCGCCGAATTACTGCGAAATGGTCATCTGGTGCGTGTTCTGGTACCACCACGAGTCGTCAATTATTTTGAGAACCGCCGTGAGGGCTGGCCGTGGGCGGATGCCGGGGAAGCGGAAGTTTTTCTGGGCAGCATTTTTAACGCCGAGTCACTGTATCAATCGGTACAGGGAGCGCATACGCTTATCCATCTGGCGAGTGCCCAATGGTGGGGCAGTTCGCGTGATCTTGAGCAGGTCGATCTGATTGGTACACGTCAGGTCATCGCGGCGGCGCGTTCAGCCCGCATTGGGCGCTTGATTGTGCTCAGCCATCTGGGGGCGGGGCCATCTTCTGCCTATCCGCTGCTGCGCATCAAAGGCCAGATGGAAGATCTCGTGCGGGCCAGTGGGCTGGCCTACACCATTTTTAGATGCGGGCTGTTGTTTGGCGACGATGATCGCTTTATCAACAACTATGCGATGCTGATGCGAACCAATCCGCTATTTGTCTTCCAGCCGGGAGCGGGTGAAAATCTACTTAATCCGCTGTTTGTAGGCGATCTCGTGAAAGGTATCGAAGCGAGTCTGGAAAAGGTGGAACTGGTTGACGAAACCATCGAAATTGGCGGCGGCGAATACATCAGTTTCAACGAGCTTACTCGAACGATTATGCGCGTATCAGGGGCATCACGCACCATCCTCTCTCTTCCTCCCTATCTGCTCAAAACATTGACTGCTACGGCAAATATCCTCTTTCCGCGCTGGCCCGCGACCCGCCAGTGGTTTGATGTGCTGGCGGGCAACCGGACCGCCAAACTCGGCAATCTCTTTGATTACACGGGCGTACGTCCGGTCCGCTTTGAGGATACGCTGCTCAGTTACATGCCGGAAAAGCGCTACGGGCTGGAGCTACTGCGTTTTATCTTCAGACGGCGTCCGGGTTGGCGCTTCTAGGTTGGTCATTTTTAACAACTTACTTTTCCACGAAATGCTTGACATCTACACAAACTTCTGGATAAGTTAGATATATCTACATTTTAAATTAGACTGAGTGAATAACTTGTGAAATCAATCAGCCTTTGCTACGACGGGCAGGGTTAAGCCGCGTCAATCATTTTGTTGCTGGCTTCAAAATCGCTTTCTTCAAGTTTATTGGCAACGAGGATAATAGTTCCTGCCACTGCCATGAATGTCCAGATATAGCGTAAATAGGCATCGTGTAAAAATATCCCCGTTGTCAGATAAACGATAATCGCCAGTGAGAATCCTGTGGCAAGACTAGCAATATTTGGACGTTTCTCTTGCCAACGCTTCTTCACCTTGAACAACTGCCACAATGTCATGAAGATAATCCATAACGTGAGTACCAGTCCCAACGTTCCTGTATTTGCGGCAGTATCCAGATACAAATTGTGAGCCTGGCGGTCTTCGTCAAGACGCTTGATACCAAGATCATTTCCGACTTCTTTAGAATAAAAACGATATTGTTTTGGACCGACGCCTACAATTGGATGCTCGGCATAGACGGTAAGAGCTGCAAGCATTTCAGTGATTCGCCCCTTGGTTGATCCATCTACCTCTTGCGCGTCACTCCCTGCGGCGTACTCCAAAAGATCGGGAATCGAGATTAAACGGGCGGAATATTGGGGAAATGCCGCCAACGCCACGGCTCCCGCAAGTACAATAGCTACGAACTGTTTCACGGAGATAAATGACAGGGGTACGGCCACCAGCAAAGTCAGCACGAATCCAATCGCCGCCCCACGCGAAAAAGGTAGAACTGCGGCGGTGAATGAAGTTACAGTTGCAATGATGGCAATAATACGTTCAGATTTTGTGCGAGCACCCCAAACTTGAGTAATCGCAATCATTCCGAACATCATCATGAATTGTGCAAAACGATTTTTCTCCCCAATCGCGCCCGCCAATCGCGCCTGAGTGTCACCTCCCACCAGTGATTGACCCACGGTAAAAGCCTTGCCCGGAACCTGACCATAACCCCAGTAGTCGTTGACGTATGTGCCAGTAATCTGCTGATAAATTGGCACAGCTCCAAGCAAAATTGCCGAAAGCAAAAATACATTTACGACACGCCGTAACGTTTGTGGTGTGCGAATGGCGTTGATGACTAGAAAGTAGATCATCACCGCCTCAACTGCGAACACTATTAAATTATCAAAAGCATCGTTCAGATTCCGCGCAAATAGTGTGCCGATAAGTTGAACCAATAGCAGACACACCAATAAAAGGAAATAGGGCGTCAGAACGAGCTTCTGTCTACGGAGAACAACATGATTAACCACCGGAACAAACAACAGAAGCGGAAAGGCCGCACCAATGGCAAACGGCACATTGTGAAACTTGACGGCAATGGTTGCAGTGTTCGTTAGCAAGATGAAAAAAAAGGTGAGTGTGGTTACATCCGGCCACCTCAGGCTGGCGATTGAAACGGCAAGTGCAGCTATCCCCAAGACGGCCACTATCGGCTGTTCGGTTGCCACAAAGCTGCTGATAAGAGCTGTCAACAAGGCGCTCAGTATAATCGCAAGCTGAATAATGCGAAACGAGCTTCCCTCTTCTAACCCTTTGAAGGCTATCATACCTGCTTCCTCCTGTTTATGCTTTCATGGTGGAGATGTCACTGGTGGTAGTGATGGGGTTTCGTCAGTCGCAAAGCCATGAGTGAGTGTTCCAAAGCAAACATCCTGATCACAATCACTCGGACGGTCTAACTCCGGGTACCAGCGCCGAACCCCCTCAAAACGATGATGGGTGAAGTAGTAGCGATAGGCGACCTCAAGTGCGGAATCATGCCGCCACTCAGCCCCTGCATCAATAATAACCGCATTAATGGCACGTTCAAGCGAACCCCGTCCCGGTTTCAGGTGGGTTGTCTGTGTTTGCCCGTTTGGATCAATGAACGTGAAGTCCCGATGAGCAGTCATAGTGATATTGTCGTAACAGGATGGATCACCGCGCCGCAGCATCAACTCACACTGCTGCAAATTATGTCCGATATGAATCTGCGGATAATTTTGATACCTATCGTTATATACCGGGATATTGCAATACTGATCACGACGGGCTTCTTCGGGAATAATTCCCAGTTCGGTAATTTGTGACTTCACAGGTTCCCAATCGTCGTGCTGTTGGCTGCCTGAAAGAAAATCACACGAATCTTGACTGCCATATTCGACGCGATACCCATTCATACGCGCTAACGCAAGAGTGTTGGCCCGTATATATGCCTGCGCTGGAGTCAGAGCCAGGGGAACGCCTTCATTTATAAAAGCGGGAACACGATGAATCAACACAACTTCCTCGCGATCCCACAGGTAATCTGCTATGTACGCCAGCGCGTTGGTGGCCGCGGCACCCCAATTGCTCTGCGATTGTTCCGCAGCCAATGAAATAACATAATACGGATTCTTTGCCAGCCAGTTCTGAAACAGGGTTCGACATGAACCACTCCCCATATCAGTAGTGCCATATGCCAGTTCGACAGGCCCAACACACTCGTGTTCATCTAACTGAGGGGCAACTAGATCAGCAGCAGCAATCAGTTCGGGAATGCCCCATGCAAAAATAAGGCGACAGCGCTGTTCTGAAAGAGAGATTGCATCAACAGAACTGATAATATCTCCAATAATTTCTACCACCGACTCGGCATAGGACTCATCCCCTGTGAGGTGGTAGGCCAGTGCGCGAGCATACAATATTGGTATCCCGCCTCTGTTATCCAGCCATTCGGGACTATCGGCATCTTCACATTCTTCAAAGGAATGCAGGCGAAAATCCCAGTCCTCGTCAGCCCAGTCCAGTACATGCTCAACGGCACTTACATAAGGTTCAATCCCCCGCTCGGCTTTCTGAGCAATATCGACCAATTCAGCAGGCGTTGTCAAATAACCACGTGATTGCACAGCGTTCTGTTGTGCGTGTACTTCATAATTAGCGGGACTTTGCAGACTACCCATCAGCAGCATGATCAGCGGGACTATTATAAAAAGTAGATGCCTGAAACGATGTTTTCTCATCCCTTCCTATCCTTATCAGTAACCGGCGTGTTGTTAATATAGCGTCGCTCTGGATCGTTCTCTCGCCCGGTACGGTTTGCAACATCTGCCCCTACCGGCAGTACCCGCAGGTTATACCGCAAGCGATAAAGAAGGTAGCGGAACAATTTAAGCCAGCCACCACCAAACATACGCCCCGAGGTGAGTACAACGAGGTCTTTGTTGCCTGAGTAAGCAACTTTGCCGTTAAATTTCTTGAAGGTTGGCCCCACATTCATCTCATCGGCGAGTAATCCGTCTTCATAGTACTTCAGTGCCCTGGTGCGTCGAACAGCATAATTGCTGCCTCGGGTGGTCGGGATACCCATTACCTCCCGCTTGAACCAACGCGCACCATGATGGGTAATCATCCGAAAACGAATCGATGAGTGAGGTCGAAGGTCATAATAACCAACATGGGTATATGCTGCGTCTGCCCCATTGCGGAATTGCCCAATGTACCAGTCGAGGAGCGCCGTTGCATTGGGAATACGGCAGTCCGCATCGAAGAGCAGGACATATTCAGATTTGGCGACGTAAACGCCCTGGATGCGTGCCGTGAAACCAACCGCTTCTCCGGGGCGGCGTACTGACGGCTTTGCTACTACCTCGATTCCCATATTGAGGTACATTTCAACAGCTTCGGGTTCGTTACCCTCTTCATAGTTGTTGATAACAAAAATGATTTCAAGTGTATGGTTCCCCTCATAACGTGCAATGTCGGTCAAAATAACCATTACATTCTCTAGATCGCCCCGGGCATTCACCGGAATCACAATTGAAGCATCTGGATCGTTGTTGGGATTGCCGCGCATTTGTACAATTTGCTGTTTCAGAGGGGATGAATCAACGTGACGGTTCATATTTCTCTCCGGTTTTCAGGCTGTCCAATGCCTCGTGAAGTACCGCTTTAAAACGTTTTACTGATAACCGTTCACGGACACGATTAGTTATACGCTGCCAAAGCCAGTTGCGGCGACTAAAATGGGTGACTAGAGATGTCCATTTATCCAACAAAACCAGGATTTTAAACAACGTAATATCGTTATAGGGTATCGGGTCATCTCCAAAGTATCCCTCCAGGAAAGCTTGTTCACAGTGTTGAATCCATTTCGGGTCGAAACTCAGACCCTGAGTGAAGACTTGCAACTGGTTGATGTGAAACCAGGTAAGGAATGTTCCAATATCCTCATAAATTGGCACATGCCACTTCGCAAGCGTATCCACGACAATCACCTGGCTATCATCCCTCACAAGAATATTGCGTGTTGAAAAATCACCATGGAATCGACCAGTCGGTAGCCTCTCCGAAAGATTGTCGTTTGCATAATGATGTAATATTTTTATTAGATTTTTAAAATAATAGTGATCGCCTGTTTGTTCTGTCAGAAAATCGGTGAATGAGGTGATAGTTTCAAGATAATCATTGCGTGTTTCGTACACGGTTTTTATGGTCTCATCCGGTGACAAACTATGGAAATGCCGTAACCATGCGCCTGCATTGTACAGCACTGGATGTAGATCATTCGGCGCTAATTTTCTCTGAAGACGATTATTGCTCAGTACCATTGTATGCAATCGTGCATCCTGAGACTCTATCATGATCAATGCCCGGTATTGGGGAAGAGTGTCCAGCACACGAATGAAGCCAAAGCGACCATCGTTTAATTCCTTAAAATAGGATTCGATGGTCATTAAAGCTTGAGATTCCAACTCATATTTCTCGTTGCCATCAATCTTATACCGTAACGGGCGCTGAGTCGCCGCCGTAGCTGTTTTGGCTTGTTTATGGTGCTGTTTTACCATAACGGGATAATGCTCCTCACCGCCCACTATATCGTAACGGTAAAGTGTGGCGCTGGACCGCTCATCAAGCGAGCGAAAAACGACCTCAACGTGGGAAGCGGCGAGTTCCGGGAAAAAATGTACTGCCTCGTTGTTCAGATGCTCCGCAAAAATATTTGTGTAGGTTTCCATTCTTAAGCTCCGAGTATCTTATGGAATGGTCCAATTTTCAGTAGCTCCGGGAACGTTTCTGCGATGTTAAGTTGGCTGCGATTGAGCCTCAAGATCAATAGCGAAATGAGTGCGGCAATTGGTAAACCAACAATAATTGGTGGATCGAAAACAAGTTGAAGAATCAGCAGGCCGAACCCACCAGCCGCCACCATCACATAAGCTTTGAGATAATGCCAATCAAACAGATTAACGTCGGTATGAAGCCTCAGGCCCAGATGGTTCAGCAGGTTGTAAAGAATCAGTGTGCTGGCCGCACTCAGTGCTGCCCCGAAAGCGCCGTAGCGTGGGATCAATATCAAACCAGAAACAACAGTGAAAGTAGCTGCCACAAAATCAATCAGCAGAATATACCGAATCACGCCATAAACACGCAGAGTATAGTTGTTAAATCCCAATGCGGCATTAAAATAGTAGCCTAACGACAATACGGCAAGAATTGAACTTGAACTGGCGTATCGTTCCCCAAAAAGCAAAATAGTTACCGGCTCCGCCAGAGCGAAAGTGACAACAAATACAGGAAATGAAAACACAATAATCCACAGTGCTGTGCGCCAGTACAAATCATTGATGCCTTCCACCTCTCGTCGAGCGAAAAGTCGTGCTGCCAACGGTGTGTACAGAAAGGTAAAACTTTGCAGTACAACTTCATTCAGGCGGGCGACAGGCACAACCGAGCGAAATTCCGCCACGCCAACTGAACTGTGAAAATACCCGATGATTATGAGGATGACGTTGTTACGCAGGATAAAAACCGCGTCGGAGTACATCAATGGAGCGCTAAAACCCATGATCTCCCGCACCGGAAGGTGTAGATTACGCCAATTCCAATTCCGAAAAAGGCGCTGCTTCTCCATGATTTGTCGAAGCATCAGGCCATATGCCGCAATACCAATTGCGCCACCAATGACGTAGCCCCATGCCAATACATAAACATTGGCACTTACCACAATCACGAACAGCACAGCCGCCAATTTCAGCCCCGGCCCAAGGATATAGCGCCGAACAAAAATCGCACGCGCACTGGCGAATACGGCAAAAAGGCTCTGAAACCAGTTGTCGAGTGCGCCAACTGGCGTCAGCATAATGACAATTAGCAGCAGTGAAACCGAGAGTGGGCTACTAATCAGGCGCTGTTCGATGAAGCCACGAAAACCGTAAACCAGAAAAATCAAACCAATACTTATGCCAATAATCGTGCCCAATGTGAGCACCAACGCGCCGCGCTGTTTCGCGTCTTCCTCATTTTCATCATAAATGGGCAAAAAACGCGAAATGGACTTATCCGTGCTGAACAGCGCCAGACTTGAGCCAATGGAAGCCAGCGCCAGCGCATAAGCGAAGGCCCCGTAGTCAGTCTTTGACAAATAACGAACGGTAACAATCTGGGTGAGAAAGTTAAGGCCGAGTGATATAAAGCGTCCAGCCAACAGCATACTGGAACCCCGAATGTGCTGCTTCGTTGCCTCGCTATTGCCGGGATGTGGTTCGGTAGATATAGCGTTATCTGTCATCCCGAAACGATTATTCCCCAGACCTTACCGCCTACGGATTCGAGGTATGCTATTGCTTTGCGTAGATCTTTGAGCCGGGTTTTGCCCTGTTGAGCGATAACAACGCCGCCATCTGCCCAGGTTGCTATTGCCATGCTTTCCTCAAATGAGGAAAGGGCTGGTCCTGAGACAATAATATAGTCTACGGTGTCTTCCAAACTGGTCAGGGCACGTTGTAAGCGTGGCGATGCGATGAGGTAGAAAGCGTCGGCGGTGCTCTCGCCACTGGGAAGTACCCGCAGATTACGATACCCGGTCGCATGTTCTGCTTGCAGTTTCACTATATCACTGGTCAGTGTGTCAATCAGGTTGACAGAATCCACCGCACCAAATCGTTCAGCAATAAGTGTGTTCGAGAAATCAGCATCGACCAGCAGGACTTGCTTGCCTGTTTGCGAAAGTGTAACTGCCAATTCGGACGCAATTCTGGCAACATGTTTGCTGCTTTCCACACCTGCTAGCAAGATGCTGTTAACGTTATTTTCCTTTTGCAGATGGAGAAAAAGTGTAGAAAGTATTCGATAATTGGAGCCTTTGACCTCTTTTTGAACGTGCCCCCACACTGGATATTTAATATGCTGGCGCAGTGTTTCGTAATCAACCACAAGGCTATTCAAGTACACCAACATCACTGCCAGGATGGCGCTGACAACCACGCCAGCGCCAACTGCAACGAGTAGTATCAAAGCCAGTTGCGGGCTTGTCTCGACCGCCGCTTCTGCCCGATCTACAACTTGCACCTGATTGGTAAATGGGCTTTGCAGCATCTCCAACAGATTCGCTAACGATTCATTAACTCCGGCCAGATGGTTTTCTTCGTCAGCGATGCGTTGTACAAGCACAGCTTGCTGGGCAGGGTCAGTTTCATCTTGTAGTTCAGTGTTTAAGTCGGCGAGACGATTTTCTGCATTAAGAATATCTTGCTCAATGCGGTTCGCTTGTTTCTCAATAGTTGTGCGCAAAAATGCGTTGTAGTCGGCGGATGGACTCATTTCCACCAGTTGGTTGGCTATTTGATTTGCGACCGCGACAGCAGTGTCAGCATCAGAATGGGTTACAATGACGTTGAGTACCTGTGTGTCTACAATCGGACGAATTTCAACCATTTCGGTCAGGTCATCTGAAGTCAAGTCGAGGCCGAGGGCGGCAATCACCTCTTGCCGGAAAGTTTCGGTTTCTGCCAATTCCGCGTAAGTGTTCATCAACAATGCGCCGGTGCGTAGGGAATCCAGCGACGGGTTTGGGCTGTTAATACCCGGTCCGATAATTAAGCGCGTGGTCGCTTGATAAGTCGGAGGATTGTTACTTGCGAAGAGATAGCTGCCCACCCCTGCTAGGATTGGAATGAGTAGTAATAACCAAATCCAGCGAAGTATGACTTTGACATATCTTGATTCCATAAAGCGTCACTCCTCTAACAAGCCCCTGTGTTTGAGACTACATTCTGCAAATCGGATAGAAAATTACCTGTCGCAACCGGATAATGTGCATCTGCTGACCTACGCACAACGATGACAGTTTCAGGAAACGACACCTTATAATAGCTAACAGCCAATTGGACAATACTCAATTATTTCAGAGGCAACGTTAGAATTATACTTGATATTACCTAATCCTGATTCGTGTCTCGTGAATCGCCGCCAGCGTAGGGTAATTTGGAGAGGGTCACGTCCACGATACCTGATAATGATATCAGGGGAGCAAATTCCACTGCATATACCTTTGAGATGTTGTCCAACCATCGCCGTTGTCCACAAGTAGCCCGTGCTTGGCTCGTGTATATGCCAAAACACCAGAGCACTCCCCATAACAGACTACTTCTTTACTTTTTCCATTTTTATACATTACCAGCAGCGACGAAGGATTGGTGTTAGAAATGTATAGAAATTACTGTTAAGAGCATCTTCAGAGGCTCAGTGCGCTTGTGTAATAGGTAGACAAATGATAACATGAATTTTGTAATGACGATTGCGCCATTAAATGCTAGTTCGATTCCCTTCACTTTTACAAACCTGTCTAGATAATGTGCTAGTAGATGAAAAATGGAACCTGGAACTATAATGACGATTGCCTTTCAGAAGAATTTCCAACCTGTTATAACTATCGCTTTCTTATTATTAATTCTCATCCCGAACTATGGCATCGCCCAAGCACAATTTAGCTGCGAACTCGTCACTGATGTAACACTGGAAGAATGCCAGAGTCTGCAAATCATCTATGAAAGCACAGGCGGCAGTGATTGGACATTGCAAGGCAACTGGATGCTGAATCCCCTCGCCTGTACATGGTTTGGAATTACCTGCGAAAATGGATATGTTACCGAAATTGAACTGAGTCTAAATCGGCTTGAGGGTGTTATTCCCGATGACATTGGGGATTTTCAACATTTGAAGCGACTGCATCTGGAAAACAATAATCTTAGCGGTCCTGTTCCGACAATGCTTGAAAACCTGACAATGCTTGAGGACTTGCGCCTCAGTAACAATCACATCAGCGGCGACCTTCCTACCCAATTGGGTTCCCTGTCACATCTGCATACGCTGCGTTTAAGCAATAACAATTTGCGTGGAACCATTCCGCAAAACCTCGCCAATCTTACCCTTCTGGTGGACCTTCGGCTTGATGCGAATGACCTCGACGGAGAGATTCCGCCGGAACTTGCTGAGCTTCCCTTGCTGCGTGTTCTGCGGCTTGGTGATAATGCGTTTGTTGGCGAACTCCCTCCCGAACTTGGTAATGCACCGGCCTTAATTGAGCTTGATCTGGCTTCAAATCAATTGGTGGGCACGATTCCTGTCGAATTAAGCCAACTGCCGCATCTGGAAGTGCTGTCGCTTCAACGGAATGTGTTTGAAGGAACGATTCCTTCTCAGTTGGGTAATCTTATTGAACTTCGCGTGCTGGACCTGAGCGATAACCAGTTCGAAGGGGGCTTTCCACCAGAACTTACTGGTCTGCCGCATCTGAAGGAATTGGACCTGTCAAATAACCGATTAACGGGGGAACTACCACAGACCTTCCAGAATCTCGTCAGTCTACGCTTCATTGATCTTGGCAACAACCTATTTGAGGGCGAACTCTTCGTCGGCTTTGATCAGCTTCCCTATCTTGAAGAATTACGATTGTCAGGGAATGACTTTATTGGTACTTTGCCGGTGGAATGGGGAACCATTCAGTATTTGCGGGTGTTGCGTGTCATTGGCAATGAGTTAGCTGGTCCGATTCCGGTTGAGTATGGGAATCTTGAACATCTACAGGAGCTAAATCTGGCGGCAAATGATTTCACAGGCGAGTTGCCAGTGGAGTTTAGCAAGCTACACAATTTACAACGCCTGGAAATTCATGGCAACAGCCTGACCGGGAATATACCACCGGAATATGGGCAGTTGACCAATTTGCTGGAGTTAGATCTGGGGGATAATGGTCTCTCCGGTCAAATTCCCGTCGAGCTATCACAGTTGAAGCAGTTACGCAGGCTTGATCTTTCCGAGAACAGCTTAACGGGAACCATTCCGTTGCAGTTGAGCAATCTGACTCTGTTAGAATCCCTGCATCTGAACCGGAATGAATTGGTAGACACGCTGCCTGCCGAACTGAGTACTTTACCCTTACTTGAGGACTTGCGCCTGGATAACAATCAACTGACCGGCTCCATTCCAGAGGTATACGGTCAGTTTGCACGATTGCGTAGTCTCAATCTGGCAACGAACCAATTGGAGGGTGAAATTCCGGTTGCGTTGGTGCAAGTGACAACATTGCGTGAACTTAATCTCTCGGAGAACCAGCTTTCAGGTTCCCTGCCCGTCGAGTTTGCTCAATTTCCCAACCTCCAGATACTTAACCTGTCTAAGAATTTGCTGAGCGGTCCCATTCCTCCTGATTGGACACAGTTGATTACCTTGCTAGAACTTGATTTGAGCGAGAATGCGTTAGAGGGCGAAATTCCCACAGCGATTGGTAATCTCAGTCGCCTTGAAGTGTTGGATCTGTCTACCAATGCGCTCACAGGCGAACTGCCTGAGTCTCTGGGCGACCTCATGCTGTTGGAGCTCAGGTTACAAAATAATGCGTTGTGGGGCGAAATTCCTATGTCCTTTGCTAATCTAACCAGTATACAAGTAGACAGCGATTTACTTGATCTAGGTCATAACAGGCTGGTGGCTTCAAGTGAAGAAGTTTTCGCCTATGTCCTGATGCGCGATCCCGATGCGTTCCAGACCCAGACAGTTCCCCCTACCAATCTGGTGGTTATTCCAGCTACCGATTCTTCAGTAGAGTTGTACTGGGTTCCTATCCGATACGTAGAAGATCAGGGCTACTATGAAATTGCGGTTTCGACTAATCCAGATGGTCCTTTTGAGGTAGTTGGTCAAACAACCAGTAAATTTGTGACCCGCTATACAGTAACCGAATTGGAGCCGAATCAAACATACTATTTTGTCGTGCGTACCATCTCATTTAGCCTTGATGATCCAGAGAGCGCGGTTGTCAGCGAATACAGTGGGGCGGTACGTTTCGGCAATGGCGAATAATAGCCATCCTTCACGCGAATTCAACATCCACGAATTTGTCCGAGTTCAACTCGAAGGGACAGGTATTGTTGTTCCTGAGTGGCTGACGTGTTTTGAGGGTCCAATTAATGGAAACCCGGACATTACTGTGCAATTTATTGAACGCCTCGATGATATCTCCCCAGTGCGGTTTATTGAACTGCGCCGGTATGGCTATACCGAATCGAGTTTTGTCGCTTATTCGAAAGGTAAGTCACGAAAAGCTAGTATTCCACTGGAAAATATCGGCGGGCCATACGCAATGCAATGTGAAGCCGGGGTTGATTCGCTGCCTCTTTTTGAGGAACTCGTGCATCTTGCCGCCATCAATGCGGGCGGGCTGCCGCTGCATGCGTCTGCTTTTCAATACAAAGGAAAGACTATTCTTGCGGGCGGCTATCCACATGGCGGCAAAACATCGCTGTTGCTTGCCTTCACTGAACATGAAGCTATTTTCATGAGCGACGACTGGACCTATCTTGATACCAAGCAGCAAGTTTACGGTATCCCGCTTCCAATTACTTTGCGCGGATGGCAAGTTGCACAATTGCCATCTCTGCAATCGAAAATCAGTAAGCACAAGCGCCTGAAGCAGCGCGTAATGACCGGCTTAAGTAAAGCAGCAGTTTTTAGTGGTCCGAAGAGTAGCCGCGCGAAACTGGTGCAGTTTTTTCAAAACAGAGCCAATGTCACAGTCAACCCAGAGCAGATATTCGGCAAAACGCAGGGTGATGGCAACAAATCACTTACTGCATTGTGTCTCACAATGGTCCACGATTCAGATACAATTATCGTGGAAGCCACTCCTTCGGAGCGTGCCCTGCCACAGCTTGTTCAAATGCAGATGAACGAGTGGCAGCCGTTTCTCAATATATATGAGGCTTACAAGGCAGCCATGCCCGGAAAATACAGCGTGTTTCTTGATAACTTCAAACAAAACTTCTCAGATCTGATCAAGGAGCGATTGAATTCTATTCCCATCTACAGCGTCTATCACCCACATCCTGTAAATCTCAGTTCGCTGTTTGATAATGTCCGTCCATATCTTGATCAGTAGGGGCATGATGTTTGTAGTGGCCTTAATCGGACCAGATGGGTCCGGCAAATCGACGATTAGTAAACGCCTGCTGTTAGAATGTCCTTTTCCGACACGGCGTATCTATATGGGAATTAATCGTGACGAGAGCAACTTGATGCTTCCCACAACGCGCTTTGTGACATGGCTGCACACGATGCTTAACAAGAACGCACCACAGGGTGGTCCTCGTGATTCTTCAGAAGCACCGAAACCTCGAAGCCGAAACCCGGTCAAACGCGCCCTACAGGAAGTCAAGTCGGGGCTGGTATTGCTCAATCGCATTGCGGAAGAGTGGTATCGCCAGGCAGCCGCATGGTATTT
Organism: Chloroflexota bacterium; assembly: GCA_022616515.1. Classification (GTDB taxonomy): domain Bacteria; phylum Chloroflexota; class Anaerolineae; order Aggregatilineales; family J027; genus JAKEEQ01. The sequence continues at coordinate 13,884 of JAKEEQ010000391.1, forward strand.
TGTGAAGCGTGGAAAAATCGTTATCTTTGATCGCCACTTCTTCGCTGATTATTATCATTATGATATTGCTACCCGTGATCGCGGCTGGACTAGCCGTATTCATGGATATATGTTGCAGCATTTATATCCAAAACCTGATCTTGTCATTTATCTGGATGCACCCGCCGAGACACTATTTGCCCGCAAAGGCGAAGGCACCGTGGAACTGCTAGAAGAGCGACGCAAGGCATATCTGGCGCTCCGTGACAAAGTTGCACAGTTTGCCGTTGTAGATGCCAACAGGTCCATTGAAGCTGTATACACCGATGTTTTAAATATCTTGCTGGCATTTCAACAAAGCCAGTCTGTCAATCATACTCAGCAACCACATGTTTAAGACCATTCTTGTTACGGATGTTGATCGTGGCAGTGGCTTGACCATTGTCCGCTCTCTGGGACGTAAAGGGTTTCGCGTAATTGCCGGGGCTGTTGACAGACGAGCCATTGGGTTCTATTCGCGTTACACCACCGACACCTGCATATATCCGGCAGCACAAACTGATCCGCAGGGTTTTGTTGAAACGATACTGAAGTGTGTTTCGCAATATGACGTTGATCTAATCATTCCAGTGACGGACGAAGTCATTCTGCCGCTCGCGAGTGTGCAAATGCAGTTTGATGGACTGTGTAAAATTGCCATGCCCACACCGGAGCAACTCGATATTGTCACGGATAAGCTCAAAACGCTGCAACTGGCGACATCGCAAAACGTCCCTGTTCCACATACGACCATGCTCCATAGTGTCGCCGACGCTCGAGCAATCAGCGACAAACTCCATTGGCCTGTCGTGCTCAAGCCACTGCGTTCGCGTCTCTACACCTCCGGTGAAGGCATTGAGGTGTTTAAGGTTTGTTATGCGCAAGACAAAGAAGACTTATTCAGCCAAATGGCTCTGTTTGAGGGACGCTGTGCTGTGCTTCTACAAGAATATCATGCTGGGGACGGTTATGGTGTTGAACTATTAATGTGTGAAGGCCAACCTATCTGTGCTTTTCAGCATAAACGCCTGCATGAAGTCCCCATCACCGGGGGAGCCAGTTCTTTGCGCGAAAGTGTTGAACTGGACCCCGTCCTGTATGAGCATTCCATACGAATGCTGGCCGCATTGAACTGGACAGGTGTGGCGATGGTAGAGTTTAAGGTGTCGGAGGATGGCCCGCGCTTGATGGAGATCAACGGGCGTGTGTGGGGATCACTGCCGCTTGCTGTTCACAGCGGCATGGATTTTCCGACACATCTGGCAGAACTCTACTTAAGTGACTCTTTCTCTGTTCCAACCGAACCTGATACCCAATATCGTGTTGGTATTAGAGCGCGTAATTTGCGTCTGGATGTCGTCTGGTTACTTTCGGTGCTGCGTGGCAACCGGCGTCATGCCTATATCAAAACACCTGCACGCTCCAAACTCATTCCCGCCATAGGTGGCTACTTCAATCCGCAGTATAAAACCGACGTGCAATCATGGGATGATCCGCTGCCCGGCCTGCTAGAGCTTCCCAGAATCGTCACAAGAATGGTCAGTAAGTTATAATTTTGGGGATAGATGATTGAAAAAACAGCTTTATAGCTTCACTGATAACCGCATATTTAAAAATTTTGTTGCCCTGCTGGATTGGCTTGATCGAGAACAGCCAAATTTACTGCGCGTACTGACATACCATCGTGTTGATGTGCTAACCAACCGTCCCTACCTCAGTCCTGCACTGCTCAGTGCGACACCGGACCATTTTGCCCGGCAAATGGCTTTCATCCACAAGCATTATACACCCGTGTCCGTGCAGGATGTTCTGTCTTATTATGATCAGCAGCAGCCGCTGCCCAAACGTGCAATATTGGTTACCGTCGATGATGGTTACTGCGACTTCGCGGCATATACCTGGCCTTTTGCTAAAGCCGAGGGCATTCCACTGACTCTGTTTGTGGCAACGGGCTATCCTGATAACCCGCAACATCATCTCTGGTGGGATCAACTCTATCATGCGATAACCACTACAAAATGTCGTCAAGCCGAGACGCTAGATGGGATTTTGACACTCACAACTACATCGGAGCGGGTCGCTGCTTTCAAACGCTTACGCAACTATGTAAAGTCGCTGCCTCATCACGAGGCGATGGCCCGGGTCAATTCATTGTCAGAACAACTTGGTGTTTCACCTCTGCCAGACAACGACATTCTTAGCTGGAACGCCTTGAGAGCACTGGCACAGGACGGTGTTACACTGGCTCCGCATACGCGCACACATCCCA
>JAKEEQ010000392.1 GCA_022616515.1 Chloroflexota bacterium
AGTGGTTATTTCTGGGAAGATGGGATTGGCCCGCGTGACCAGCGCCCGCGCCGCCGCGAGTTGGCATGGCAGTCGATTGAAACCAACCAGTTCGGCACGAATGAATTTATCGAATTCTGCAAAGCCATCAACACTGAGCCGATGTTGGGTGTCAATATGGGAACTGGCACGATTCAGGATGCTGCCAATCTTGTCGAATATTGCAACGCACCTGTCGGCTCACACTATGCTGATTTGCGGGCTTCGCATGGCTACACGGAGCCGCACGCAGTCAAATACTGGTGTCTGGGCAATGAAATGGATGGCCCATGGCAAATCGGGCATCTGGATGCCGAAGAATATGGCAAGAAAGCACGCGAAGCCGCCAAGCTGATGCGCTGGCATGACCCTTCGCTTCAACTGGTATTATGTGGCTCATCCAACTCACGGATGCCCACCTACCCGCAGTGGGATCGGGTCACGCTGGAATTATGTTGGGATGCCGTGGATTATCATTCGATGCACTATTACGCAGGCAACCGTGAAGATGATACCGCCAGTTACCTTGCACTCAGCGCTGAATTTGAGAATTTTGTTGATACGCTGACCGGTGTGCTGCGTTACGTCAAAGCCAAGAACCGTTCTAAACATGATGTGTATCTGTCATGGGATGAATGGAATGTGTGGTACAAGGCGACAGGGCCCAAACATGATAGAGGCCATTGGACCGAGGCTCCCCATCTGATTGAAGAGGTCTATAATCTGGAAGATGCGCTCGTTGTGGCGCAGTGGATGAATGTCTTCCTGCGAAAAGCCGATGTGCTGAAAATTGCCTGCATTGCCCAGATTGTAAATGTGATTGCGCCCATCCTGACAACCCGCGATGCCCTGCTCAAACAGTCCACTTACTATCCCTTTATGCTGTTCAGCAAACTCGTCAGCGGGAACGCGCTGGATGTGGCAGTCAAAGCGCCGATGTATGAAACAAAGCAGTTTGGTGATATGCCGTTGTTGGATGTGTCGGCATCTCATAATGCAGAAACAGGTTCAAACGCGGTCTTCATGGTCAACCGCAGCCTGACAGAAAGCGTTCCGGTTGAACTCTGCTGGCAAGACCTCAAACCAACAAGCGTTAGTTCTGCACACCAACTGGCCGGTGCCGACCCCAAGGCGGTTAACAGTTTCGAGAATCCCAATCACGTCATTGCGGTACCGATTGACCCGCCGCAAGTCAACGATGGCTGCGTGACGCTGCTGCTGCCGCCACTGTCCTTTACTGTCCTTGATGTGCGACTGACACAAGCGTGATTTGCTCGGCCCTTGATTATGCGGATTAAAAATCAAATTGGCTAATCTGTGTAGAGGAGCGCCTCTGTGCGCTCCAGTTAACTCCCTTTAGCGGGCGACCACAGCGGGTTTCACGCATCAAGATAACGATTTTTCACCGGCATTTTCGCGGGAGGGTCACAGACCCTCCCCTACGTTTGAACCCATTTTTTCATGTGTAGGGGTGGGTTTCAAATGGGCTTATTTTGATCACCAGTGGTCATACGGACTCCAGCGCAAGATTAACGCGCCGCAGTTGCACTCTGCCTGACGATAAGCCGCGGCACGATGATATGCTGTTGGATGGGCGTATCGGGATTTTCAATTAGTTCTTGCAAATACTTCACGCCCATCGCGCCTAATCGACTAAAATCCTGACGGATAGTTGTCAGCGGAGGCTGGAAAAATGCTGTCTCTGGAATATCATCAAAACCAACCACGGATATATCATCCGGCACACGCAAGTTCGCTTCATGCAAGGCATATATCGCTCCCAACGCCATCTGGTCGTTACCGACAGCCAACGCGGTAAATCCGGGGTCGGCCTGTAACAGGCGGCGTGCCGCATCATACCCGCTTTTCGCCGACCAGTCGCCTTCGACGCTCATCATGGGAGTCAGCCCGGCGTGTTGCAGGGTCGCCAACCACTGCTGATGACGCGCAATGGCACCAAACCAATTCAGTGGCCCACTAATTTCGGCGAAGCGTTCATGTCCCAACTGAATAAGATGCTCGGTAGCAAGCTGGCTGCCGTAGTGTTGGTCTACAATCACCGATGGCACCTCTAATCCCATTTGTGGGTCAATCTGGACAAGCGGCGTGTTGCCACACAGACTGACCATTTCCTCGTAGGAAACCCCGACCACAGGGGAAATGGATATAATGCCGTCTACCCGCCTTCCGCTGAGGCTGCCAAGCGTTTTTCGGAGTTCTTCGTAAGATGGCTCCTGTAGATTAGAAAAAATCAGGTCATACCCTAGTTCCTTGGCGGCACGCTCAATGTTGACCACCATCTGGGTGGGACCGTAATAGCTCATGGCAAAGGTCAGGATTGCCAGAGTATTGGACTGGTTGGCTACCAAACTCTGGGCTACTTTGTTCGGATGGTAGCCTAGCTCTTGAATAATATTCTGGACACGCGCCCGGGTTGCAGCAGCTACGCTCGGATGATTATTGACCACACGAGAGACGGTCTGATAGGAAACGCCGGCGCGTTGAGCAACATCGTTGAGTGTGTAGCGCTGTTTATTCATCCCAATTCATCCTGAGTCTGCCATACGGACAATCTGGTTGCTGGATAGCGTGCTGATTCTAGGACCATCACCCTAGATAAAGCCATCCACTATGTTTTATCAAAACTTGATTTTGATGTCGCAAAAATCTGCTCTTGACTTTTATCTGATTCTGTGACACGCTTTTTGTGAGCGTTCACATTTATTGTATCGCAGATTGTGAGCGTTCACAAGGGCTTAGTTCAAACACAGAATTATAAGGAGGAAATAATCAATAGTTGACAAATACCCGATGAGCAATGCCACATCCAATGTTAATTTTATCATTCAGGAGAATAGTACAATGCGATTTGTAAGATGGATTATGTTAGTTCTGATATTGTTGGGGCTGGTGCTGTCGGGCATCAGTGTTAGTGGGCAGGGCGAAGGTCTGACCATCGGTTTCTCGCAGATTGGTTCAGAGAGTGCGTGGCGCACGTCATTTACTGTAGCCGTTCAAGCCGAAGCCGAAGCGCGTGGCATCAATCTTTTGTTCTCGGATGCCCAACAGGAGCAGGAAAACCAGATTGCCGCTATTCGGGCGTGGATTGCTCAGGGTGATGTTGATGCTATCATTCTGGCACCGGTTGTTACCAGCGGCTGGGATGAAGTTCTTCAGGAAGCACAGGATGCGGGCATCCCTGTTGTGATTGTGGACCGTAACGTAGACTCGGATCCCTCGCTCTATGTCACGCGGGTGTCTTCTGACTTTGTGCATGAAGGTCGTCTGGCTGCGGCATGGCTCGTTCAGGCTACCTCTGGACAGTGCAATATTGTGGAATTGCAGGGCACCGTTGGCTCGGCTGCGGCCACTGACCGTCAAACGGGCTTTAATGAAGTGATTGCATTGTTCTCCGGCATGACCATTATTCACTCCGAAACAGGCAATTTCGTCCGCACCGAAGGCAAGCAGGTGATGGCAAGCATTCTGGCTTCGGAAGACCCGGCCAATATTTGCGCGGTCTGGGCGCATAATGACGACATGGCTATCGGCGCAATTGAAGCCATCAAAGAAGCGGGACTGCAACCCGGAGTTGATATTCTGGTTGTGTCGGTGGATGCTATTCCTGATATTTTCAACTCATTGGATGCGGGTGAGACTAATGCAACCGTCGAACTCAGTCCCTTTATGGGCGGGCCTGCTTTTGATGCCGTAGTCGCAACCTTGAACGGGGAAGAACTGCCCAAGTGGATTCCTGTCGCAGGCAAACTGTATACCACTCGCGCTGCCTACGATGCTGACCATCAGTAAGACAACTCAGTAAATTCGCCGCAGGAGGGTAGCTCTCGCATTCCTCCCTCCTGCCGCGCTTAAGGGAGAATTAACTGCATCGTCTCAGGATAGCGGGTTGGTTCTCCCACATCTGAGAGGGTAAACTATATCGAGTCACTTGGCTACTCTTTAAATAGAAAAATTACAGGCATATTGAAATATGAGTATCAATGTTCAAACGCCCTCTCCCCTGCTAGAGACCCGCGGGCTTACCAAAACTTTTACGGCCACACCAGCCTTATCCGAAGTCGATTTCGCGCTCTACCCCGGCGAAGTTCATGCCCTCTTAGGCGAAAACGGGGCCGGAAAATCAACCCTGATTAAGTTGATAACCGGCGTTCACAAAAAAGATGCGGGTGTTATTCGCTTAGAAGGCAAAGACATCGACCCCCGCAGCCCACGCCATGCTCAGGAATTGGGTATTAGCGCCGTCTATCAGGAAATTAATCTCGTTCCAACGCTCTCGGTAGCCGAGAACATTTATCTGGGTCGTCAGCCGATGCGTCTGGGTCTGGTAAATATGGCAACCGCCAATCGTCAGGCGCGTGAATTGCTGAAAACCTTCCATATTGATATTGATGTCACCCGCGATTTATCGGCCTACTCCATTGCCATCCAGCAGATTGTCGCCATCGTGCGCGGGGTTGACCTTTCGGCCAAAGTCCTCATTCTGGATGAGCCAACTTCCAGCCTCGACAGGCACGAAGTCGAAACGCTGTTCGCGGTGATGCGTTCGCTCAAAGAACGCGGAATCGGTATTCTGCTTATCACTCACTTTCTCGATCAGGTCTACGAAATCTCTGACCGTATCACGGTGCTGCGGAATGGGCGCAAAGTCGGGGAACACCTGACCCAAGATTTGTCCAAGATGAAACTGATTTCGGAGATGTTGGGCAAAGAA
>JAKEEQ010000393.1 GCA_022616515.1 Chloroflexota bacterium
ATCGTCTTGAATTTGACCTTATTCCTATCCAGCTTCACTTCGCGCCCTTATTATCTTAAAAGTGTCCCTCCGCCAGCCAAACATGGGGGAGATGTCGCGCTAGCGACAGAGGGGGTTGTTCAGGCATTTATCAAACGGTCTCTAAGCCTATCCCACGAACGAGGTAGGTTTACAAAATTATGATGTGATTACTACTTTTTTCTAATCTTGATCATCTACTGTTAATGTATCCACATTGGCGGAGGATGCATCATGAAATTTGAGCCACAACTCTTAACGACTTTCCGGGAGCATTTCGTCGCAGACCTCGACAGGTTAGATGGTGATTTCTTCAGCACGTATCGCTATCTTGAAGCGCAGCGCACCGAAGCTGTGACCAAGAAAGACCTCGGTCGACAGGGGCAGATATACACGCTGTTAGGTATGCTTGAAGAATATCGCAAGAATATGTATCACAGCATGCAGTATTTTCAACTGGCAAATGACATTTTCAAGCGCACGGGAGACGAAGACGGCATCAGCTACACCGACTATAAAATGGGCTGGCTGGCTGCTGGCGTCTAAAGGTATCGGGTAGACATATTGGCTGATGAATGATTTTACATTGACGGACAGCATCTATGCTGTCCCTACGAGAATTGTGAATGATTGTAGGGACGCCATATATGGCGTCCGCCAGCCAGTTAAAGCACCATATCAGTCAAAAATTCACCACTTGCCCGAAATTTATTTCAGCCTCGCCGAAGCATATGCTCGTAAAGACAACCACGAAGCAGCATGGGCCAATATCGAGCGTGGTTTGCAGCTTGCCAGTAAGGCCGACGAACTGCACCAGATGGCCCATGCCTACCAGTCGATGACCCGGATTGCGATTGCGGAAGGCCGTCCGGACGTGGAAATTGAGGCTTATTTCGAGAAAAGTGCAGAGTTGTGGCGCAAGATGGGTGCACTGCCAGACCCCGGTCGTTTACTGATAGCGGCTGGTGAATTTATGACGGAACAGAAAAAATTAGACCGCGCTGCAAAATTCTTTGAAGAAGCCAGCGAAGTATTTGATGGGGCCAATCTGGGGGACGAAGCGGCTGACGCACGAGCGCGATTGGCGTAAATGGGATAAGAATGGGAGAGCTGCTCTCCCCTTTTTTTGGCGCGGTTAGGTATTAGCGTGTATTATATCTGATAGGCAATGTGGTAGTATTGAAATCGATATTGTTCGGTAGTAGTGACGCCCTACATGGTGACCACCACCTATTGTTCTTTGCGTATATAGGAAAGATTGATGACAGAAGCCAGTAATCCTGTTGTGAAAATGATCACTGAGGTCCGCAGCAAAATCAGGCAGGATATTTATAAAGGTACACTTAACTACGACTCAGCCACCTCCACATTAAATCGGTATCTGGATGTAGCCAGAAAAATGGACAACCGCGTTCTCGTAGGGCAAATTTACGAGACTCTAGGGACCATTGAGGTTGAACGAGGCAGCTACAAAGAAGGTTACAAACTTTACGAGCAGTCGCTGGAAGCGTTCAAGTCCATAAACGATATGGGACGGGTCAGCGCCATGCTGAACAATCTGGGCGAGGTTCACAGTCGTATCGGCAACCATGATGAAGCCGCAAAATATTACCGGGAAGCCAGAAAATTAGCTGAACAGACTGCCCGGCTGGCGACGATCATTAGCTCCTACAATAACGAAGGACGGGTCTGCATCGCCACAGGCAAATATGATGAGGCTATCGAGTTGCTAAATCGTGGCTTGCAGATCAACATGGACAGCGGAAAGTGGGACTTTAATATCGTACGCTCGACGATTCCCGAAATCCACAGCAATCTGGCGATGGCCTATTGTATGAAGGGTGAGTATGATGTCGCTTGGCATAATGCCCAGCGTGCCCTCGAAATTGCCAGCGAGTTTACGCAGTTGGATCAGGTGGCACTCGCCTATCAAGCGCTGGCGATCATTGCCGCACGTGACGATTCCCGTAAAGAAAAAGCCCCTGAGTATTTTGCGCAGAGTCGGGAAAACTGGACAAAAATAGAAGCCGTTGTATCGCTTGGTCGCCTCTATGCCATGGAGGGCGATTACTGGGCAGGTATATCGAATGTTGACAATGCTCGCAAAAGTTATGCAGGAGCGATTAGTTGCCTTGACAAAGCCCAATTGGTTAAGGAAGCAGATGTTGTTCGTCAGAAATTAAAATCTATCTAAACAAAAAGCTAAGTACTGAGGTAATATATTCAGGCAAAAACATTTAAAAGGTAAAATCCCCATGACAAATCCTGTAGTAAATATGGTTCAAGAAATTCGCACAAAGGTCCGCAAAGATTTGTACGGCGGGACACTTAATTACGACGCGACCATCGCATTGCTCAAGCGTCAGGTCAGTGTCGCCGAAAAAATGAAGGATCTTCTTCTGCTTGGGCAAATCTACGAGACGATGGGCACTATCGAACTCGAACTTGGTAATTATGAATTAGGAAACGAACATTATCAGAAATCTTTGGAAGCCTTTGAGACTATTGAAGATAGTTTTCGTGTCGGTATCATGCTGAACAACATCGGCGAGATTTATCGTCGTTGGGGCAAACCCCATGAAGCTGCCGCCAATTACGTGCGTGCCCGCCAACTTGCTGAAGAAGCTGAAGAACCGCGTCTCGTGATCACAGCCTACAGTAACGAAGGACAGGTATGGCTGGCATTCGGCGAGATCGATAAAGGCATTGACCTGCTTGAGAAGGGTCTTGAAACCGCCAACAGGTACGCGGATTGGGACAGAAATACAGTCAGTGCTACGGTGGGACAGGCTTTACCCGAAATTCGCAGCAATCTGGCGGAAGCCTATGCTAGCAAAGGCGATTTTGATAAAGCCTGGGAACACGCGCAGCGTGCCCTGGACGCGGCAACTGAGTTCAAACATCTCGATCAGGTCGCCCGCGCTACTCAGGCCATGGCCTCAATTGCTATGCTTCAGAACACTGGCGAACATGATATTCCTGCCTTGCTGGCAAGCGCACTGGAAACGTGGCAGAAAGTCGGCGCAAAAGTAGATATTGCGCACCTATCGAAGATGGAAGGCGACTACTGGATTTCTCAGCGTGATCTCGAAAAAGCCAATATCGCCTATCAACGGGCCATTGAGTACTTTGACGAAGTCCGGCTGACCCATGAGGCGGACACCCTGCGCGAAAAACTTGCGATAAAATAATCATCTACAACGAATCAAAAGGAGCAGCCAGTGGTCGTGCTGCTCCTTTGTTTTAACAAATTGATGCAATTAATACGATACGCTCACCGGCGTGCCCAATTCTGCCCAGGTGAAAAACCACTGTGCGTCATTGGTTGGTAGATTCACACAGCCATGACTCATCGGTTGACCAAAGTTATTGTGCCAGTATGTGCCATGGAGTGCGTACCCCTGATAAAAATACATCACATACGGAACACCCGGTAAATAATAGCCCGGTCCTGACATTGTCTGGCTGGATAGTTTCCAATAAACACGATAATTGCCCGTAACGGTAGGGGTTCCGGGAAGACCCGTTGACGCAGTGACTGTCTTCAACAACTGCCCATTTTCGTAGGCAAAAACCTGTTGAGTGCTCAGTTTAATCATAATCACTTTGCCGGTGCTGCTGGTCGGTGCTGGCGCAGATGGCACTCCACCGTTGGGTTCGAGATAAGTGCCCGGTGTGTCATCTTGATGGGGGATGGTCAGCACCTGCCCCGCGTAAATATTATTTGGATTTCCGATATTGTTGGCGCGGGCAATGGTTGTCCAACTAATGCCATAATCACGAGCAATACTTGCGAGGCGCTCACCCGGTTTTACGATATGGGTGCGGCCTGACGTTTCGGCTGCGGTTCCCCCGACCTGCTCGACGGGTTGTGCGTCAACGATGGTTGGCCCGGCCACTGCCGCACTGTCAGGAGCGGCCTGAACATTCACCACGAGCCGCTGTCCGGCAAAAATGGTGTTGGGTTCGGTGATGCTGTTCCAATTCGCCAGATCAACCCACGTAACGCCATATTGCTGCCCGATGCTAGCCAGTGACTGCCCTACCTCAACAATGTGATAAATCGGAGCGGTGGCGGGTTGGCTTTCCGCAGCGGCAACAGGTTCGGCTGAGGCTACTTCAGCGGGGGTTTCCGCGCTGGGAGCAGCACCCGGAATGTTCAGAATTTGCCCGACATAAATCTGTGAGGGATTGGCGATCTGGTTGGCAACGGCCAACTGATCAACGGTCAGGCCGTAACGCAGCGCGATTCTGAACAGATTCTCTCCGCTCTGAACCACATGGGTCTGCTCATTGCCCTGAGCATCGGTAGAAAGTGGCATTGCGCTTAAAACAAGTGCCAATAAAGCCAGAAGAACGACATACTTCAAATAACATTTCATCTGCACCGCCTCTTCGTAATCCCAACATAGTAATTTGTGCAAATTGTACCTGAACTATTGCACAGGTTGACGTTTCTCGCAACAACAATGTACACTATTTCTATATTTGCAAGATTCCGAAAATATGCAAATATCGGGAGCGCCATTGGGACTTTTTTCTATTCCGCCACAAATCCAGATTGAATTCAAGCAATCACTGGCCCACAGCCTGTTGATTATTATCGGGCTACTGCATCAGGCCGACCGTGTTGAGGGTCTTGGCGACTGGATACAAAATACGGCAGGCCGTATGGAAACACAAAACAAGAATATCATGAACGGTATCGCGGCACTGCTGTTGTTTGCCAATGGTGTTCAGGGTTATCTTGTCGAGAAATTGAGAGGCCGGGCCGCGACAGAATTTTCTGATATGATGGACGAGCTTGAAGCCCTTGATAGTGAGGAATTACAGGCTGTTACGCTCAAAAGCTTGACCGCCTGGGCCAAACGTTTTGAGCTTCGTGATGAAAGTGCACCCGTCGCAGAATCGTTTGATGACGTGTTGACCCTGCTCGACGATATTCAACAATTTAAGGAGCAAAACGGTCACTTATCCCGGCAGCCCATGTCCAATCCAGATCTCGCGAACCTGATTCTGGATGCAGAGACGCTTCATGACCATTTCATGATGGCGTTTGAGTACGTCTGGCACCACTTCTACGCTAGCCGGTGGGAAGAGGATAGGCTGCTGGAACAGGCGGCGGTGGCCTACCATCGCACCCAGCATTACCCGGCGGATTTGCCGGTTCTGTTCCGGTCAGTGACCGGACGCACCCTGCCAAGTCGATTACATGATTACATGCACCACATCCATCACGTGACCATGATCCCTTCGGTGCATATCGGGGCCTATGTTATTGTCTCTATCCTTGATGATCACATGTGGATCGGGTTTAATGCGAACCTTGTCCCGGTCGAAAAAGTAGAAGCATTGCCGGTCGGCATTGCCGAGTTGTATCCTGTCTTAAAAGCGCTTGCCGATGAAACGCGCCTAAAAATAGTGACGTTTTTGCGGCAGGAAGGCGAAGTCAACGTTACCGACATCGCGGATACACTGCATCTGACGGCATCTACAGCGTCCAGGCACCTGACACTGCTGGCCCGCACAGGCATTCTCGATGTCCGGCGGGATGGAACCATGCGCTATTATGCCCTCAACCGTGAGACGCTGGGCGATATTGGCGAGAGACTCGTTCAATTGGCTGTTGAACCTGCCAGAATTGATTAGAAGTTACTGTTATTGATGGTTGGGACAAATATTTAGTGGAGGAAGTGCCTGTGACGAACTGGCAAACGTGGAAACGCATGATGCGCTATATGCTGCCCTACAAGAAATGGGCTTCGTATGCGCTGGTTGGTGTAATCCTCGGAATGGCGCTTCAAATTACCATTCCGACCATTCTGCGATATGTTGTTGACCGGGGTATTGCTGAACGCGATGCCGACTTTATGCTGCAAGCAGGCGTTCTCATTATCGTATTGGGCATTGCACGCGGCGCGGCAGGTTTTTTGTTCCGCTATTTTGGCGAGAAAATGTCACACCAGATTGCCTATGATGTGCGCAATGAAGTCTATGATAAGGTCCAGAACCTATCGTTTTCGTACCACAATCAAGCCCAGACCGGGACCCTGATTACCCGCGCCATCAGTGATGTTGACGAAATTCAGCGTTATTTTGGCTTCGGGTTGATTGACGGCTTGAATACGGCGCTGCTTACCATTGGCATTGCGGTTGTCATGTTCTATACCAGCCCGCTCCTGACCATCGTGACCATGCTGCCCCTGATTCCACTGGCGTTTATGTCACGCAATTTCGCTATGCAGGTTGACCCCATGTGGCGTAAGGTGATGGATCAGATTCAAATCCTGAGCGCCCATTTACAGGAAAATGTCGTAGGGGCACAGGTAGTGCGGGCCTTTGCGCGTGAAGATTATGAGATCAATAAATGGAAAGTCCAGAACGACAAGCTCTATACGGACCACATCACCCTGATTGACCGCTGGTCACGCTACCTTCCGGCGAGTGCCTTGCTGGCTGCGTCATCAACCGCGCTGGTTCTTATCTTTGGTGGCCTGATGCAGCAAAACGACATGGGTGGTGTGACGATTGGTATTGTCGTGGCCTTTAATGCTTATGTGCTGATGCTGGCCCAACCGCTGCGTTTTCTTGGCTTTGTCATTTTGCTGTTGACGCAAGCTGTCGCCAGCAGCCATCGCGTCTTCGAGGTGCTTGATGCAGAAGTCGCTATTGACAGCAAGCCCGATGCTGTTGAAATGCCGACCATCAACGGATATATCAAATTTGAAAATGTGAATTTCGTCTACGATGACGGTAACCAGCCTGCCCTGCGCAAGATAAATTTTGAGACGACACCCGGTCAGGTGGTGGCTGTGTTGGGGCAAACGGGTTCCGGCAAGACGACATTGGTCAATCTCATTCCTCGCTTCTTCGATGTCACCGACGGAGCCGTCACAATTGATGGTTATGATGTGCGCGAGGTCGAATTACGCAGTCTGCGCCGTCAAATCGGGTTTGTGTTGCAGGAATCGATGCTGTTTTCGGCATCTATCCACGAGAACATCGCTTATGGTCGTACCGACGCCACCCGCGAAGAGGTTATCGCCGCCGCCAGAGCTGCCAACGCCCACGATTTCATCATGGAATTCCCGGATGGTTATGAAACCGAAATCGGTGAGCGCGGTGTTACGCTGTCCGGTGGTCAACGCCAGCGGGTGGCTATTGCCCGTGCGTTGCTCATTGACCCGCGCATCCTCGTTCTTGATGACTCAACCAGCAGCGTTGACACACAGACCGAATTTGAAATTCAGGAAGCACTCAACGAACTGATGAAGGGGCGCACCACCTTTGTCATTGCGCAGCGATTGAACACCGTCAAAGAGGCTGGTCTGATTCTGGTCCTGGCGGATGGTGAAATTGTTGAACGCGGACAACACGACGATCTGCTGGAACAAAACGGACTGTACGCCGAAATCTATCGCCTGCAATTGGCCGATCAGGAGCGCCTCAAGCAAGAACTCATCGCGCTTGGCGGTCTGGTGGATGTCATTGAACATAAACGCGAGACAGGCGAATACAACATGCAGCAGTTAAACGAATTTAGCGGGGACTAGCAGAATGGGATTACAGGGAGCAGCAAACGAAACAGGACGGGCCTTCGATTGGGATGTTACCAAACGTCTGGGAGGCTATCTCAAGCCCCATATGCGGCACATCATGTATGCAATGGGCGCGATGATGCTCACCGTCGCCGCCAACATCATGGGACCGCCGCTGATTGGTTATGCGGTCGATGAAGGCATTCAACAGAACGACATGACGCTGGTTGGGATGGGGGTGCTGGGCTATCTGGTGGTGCAGGGGCTGGGCTTACTTGGTTTTCGTATTCAGATTATGGAAATGGCGATTGCCGGGCAGCGCGTGATTCAGGAACTGCGTGACCAGCTTTTCACCAGGATCAACACCCTCTCTATCTCATTCTTCTCAACCTATGAGACGGGTCGCTTGATTGCGCGAGTTATCAGTGATGTCAATGTCCTGCGTGAGGCGATCACCTTCGCGGTGGTGGGCACCTTGCGCGATATGCTTATTCTGGTCGGTATCCTGATCAGTATGGCAATCATCAACCTCCCACTGACAGGCGTAGCGGTTGTGGTGGTGCTGGTGTTGGGCGTGATTGCCAACTTCTGGCGGATTTTTGCGCGGAAAGCCTATGTACGTGTCCGTGAGACCAATGCGACTGTGAATGCCGAATTATCCGAAGCATTTTCAGGCGTGCGGGTGACGCAGGCATTTGCGCGGGAGCGGTACAACTATCAGCGTTTCACCGATAACTTGAACTACGAACTGCGTGAATCAAACTTCCGGGCAACCCTGATTGCGGCTCTATTCTTCCCCAGCATTGAGCTGGTAGGTGGCGTGGCGACCGGAGCGCTGGTCTACATCGGCGGCAATCTGGTGCTGGATGAACGGTTGACGATCTTCACCCTGTTGACATTCGTGTTGTACATTGACCAGTTCTTTTTCCCCATTCGTATGCTGGCCCAGCGCTACAACGTCTTTCAAGCGGTCATGGCAGCCGGAGACAAAATCTTCACGCTGCTGGACACACCGATTGAAATTGATGATCAGGAAGATGCCCCCGACATCCCACAGATTCAGGGTCATGTGCACTTCGAGAACGTCGAATTCTCCTATAAAGAGGAAGAAGAAGTGCTCAAAGGCGTTAGTCTGGATGTTCCCGCCGGTACGACGGTTGCGTTAGTGGGACACACAGGTGCTGGCAAGACTACCATTATCAAGTTGGTTATGCGCTTCTACGACATCACCAGCGGCAGCCTGAAAATTGACGGCTACGAACTGAGTGATATTTCCCAGCAGAGTTTGCGCCGCCAGATGGGGGTCGTGTTGCAGGAAACGCACCTGTTCTCCGGCACAGTGATGGACAACGTCCGCTATGGGCGCTTAAATGCTACCAATGAAGAGGTCATC
>JAKEEQ010000394.1 GCA_022616515.1 Chloroflexota bacterium
AGATGATGATTCGGCTTTATCCGAGGGTTGCGTAGGGGCCGACCGATGTGTTGGCTCGCTCTAAAGACTTTTCATTGTCAAAAAGTGTCCCTCCGCCAGCCATGTTTGGGGGAGATGTCGCGCCAGCGACAGAGGGGGTTCATGTTTTCATTTCACATAGAGCGTTGTCTGTAAGCCGTATGAAGATAATGGATCACACAATGTGCCCTTTTTATTGCGATGCCTCGACGGTGGGCGTCTGCGCGAGGATGGTCTCAACCGCGCTGTAGGTGTCGATGGTGGCCTGTAATGCTTCATTGGTGCCATGCTGTGCTTCGGCGGTCTGAGTGCGTTCGCCGAAAGTATCATCGCCCGTGACGCCTGAGCCAAACACCAACAGCGCCAGCAGCCCCCACAACACCAACCCGCCAATCAATCCCAGCACCACCAGTCCAATATCACGCCGTTTCACGATCCATATCCCCCTTCACGCGGAACCTATACCCATCCCATTGTAACGCAAAAACAAATAATCGCCGTACACTTCAGCGCGGGGCAAATCCTTTTCGTAGAACTTTGCCCGTTGCGTCGTCAATCGTTACAACCACATTTGCTCCCCAATAATCCGCGTTGGAGCGCACACACCACTTTAGACGCCCCAATAACCACCAGTGGCGGTAGAGTTTTGTTTCGCACGGTTCTGTCCAGTACCAGCCTTCAGCTTCAGCGACTTTCCGTGCGATTTCGATGGCTTCTTGTTCGGTCATGGTGCGAGTTTCTGTTCCGCTCGTAAGTCAGCAGCATACGCTTCATTTCACCGGAGGATAAATCCTGCGGCTAGAAAAGCAAGGTGTGCTGATGCAACTTGAAAAATTAAACGGGTAAGAATGGATGAGTGCAGTCATTGGCTAGCGGACGCCATAGATGGCGTCCCTACGAAAACCCACGACTCCCGTAGGGACAGCATCCATGCTGTCCGCCACCGTCAACATGCGCTCAAAACCAAGATTACCCGGTTAATTCGGAAAACTGCATAAGGTACTTCTTGAAGCCCTTCAGTGGATTTTGCCTTTTGCAGCGCCCGATTCCAACCGGATGCGTTGACCTGTGGACATTGGAAATCTCGTTAGCGAGGAGGGTCAGGGTGGGGCAAAAAAGAGGCCGCTTAGTTATATAAACGGCCCCCAAAATACACTACGTCCGGTAATCGCCGTTGATGGTCACGTATTCGTGGCTGAAATCGCAGGTCCAGACGGTGGCCTGTCCGCTGCCATTGCCCACGTTCAATTTCACATAGATGTCTTCTTCGGCGAAAATGGCGGCGGCATCATCCTCTTGATAATCAGTGGGCATGCCATTGGCGAGCACCTGCAAGCTGTCCTCGAATGATTTACCTGCCGCAAACCAGAGGTTCATTTGCGTCTGATCGAATTCCACCCCGGCGCGTCCAGCCGCCATTGCGATACGGCCCCAATTGGCATCCCCACCATAGAAAGCAGTTTTGACCAATGGCGATACCGCAATCGTGTTGGCGATTTGGTGGGCGCTGGCGTCATCGCTGGCTCCATTGACCTCAATGGTGATAAATTTGGTGGCACCTTCACCGTCACGCACAATCATCTGCCCGAGTTCGATGCACATGTCGGTGAGCAGCGCCATGAATTCATCGTATGCCTCGCCTTCGCTAACATCCACGCCGGATGCGCCGTTCGCCATCAGCAAAACGGTGTCGTTGGTACTCGTATCACCGTCCACGCAGATGCGGTTGAAGCTCTGGTTGTTGGCATCGCGCAGTGCCTGCTGCAATATTGGCTGGGGAAGGGCGGCATCGGTTGTGATGAAGGCCAGCATGGTTGCCATGTTGGGGGCAATCATGCCGCTGCCTTTGGCAATCCCGGTGATGGTGTAGCCGCTGCCCTGCTTGCTGATGGCTTTGGGATGGGTGTCGGTGGTCATGATACCGCGTGAAGCCAGTGCCCAGCCATCTTCGGCAAGTTCTCCCGCCGCCGTCTTGACGCCGTATTCGATCTTGTCCATCGGCAACTGCACGCCAATCACGCCCGTGCTCATGACATAAACCTGCTCCGGCTGGCAGCCAATCGCCTCCGCGACCCATTGGGCTGTTTGTTGGCTGTTGGTCAGGCCCTGCTCGCCGGTGCAGGCATTGGCGTTGGCGGCGTTGATGACGATGGCCTGCATTTGATCGCCTGATTTTGCCAGATGATCCATGCACAGCAGGACAGGAGCGGCCTTGACGCGGTTGGTGGTGAAGACCCCCGCCGAGGCACAGGGTGTTTCGCTGACGATAAGGGTTATGTCTGGTTTGCCGCTGCGGCGCAGTCCCGCCGAAACGCCAATTGCTTTGAAGCCTTTGACGGGCAGCAGGCTTTCGAGGTCAACAGTTTTGGTGGTGGTTTTTATTTCAGCCATTATTTCTCCCGATTTATGGTTGTTGTTGGTTACTTTTAAAATTTCCCCTCCCTAACCCTCCCCATAAATGGAGAGGGAACTTATAGCACCGGGCCTCTCCCCTTCTCCCCATTTATGGGGAGATGTCCGAAGGACAGAGGGGAAGGAGGGATTTAGGGAAGGGTGTATACTAATCCCGCTTGAACTTGTAATAATCCGGCTGGCGATAACGGCTCTTGCCGCTGCCATCAATGGCGATCAATGCCTCGACCTTTTGCGGCAGGCCCCACAGGTTAATGAAGCCTTCAGCGTCCTGCTGGTTATAAACATCCATCTGCCCGAAGCTGGCATAATCCTCGCGATACAGGCTGTAGGGTGATTTGCGCCCTGTCACGATGACATTGCCCTTGTACAGATCAACGCGAACGGTCCCGGTGACGCTGCGCTGCGTCACATCGACAAACCCGTCAAGCGCTTCACGAAGCTGGCTGAACCATTTGCCGTTATAGACCAGTTCGGCATACCGCAGGCTGACCATCTGCTTGTAATGCAGCGTTTCCTTATCCAGACAGATGCTTTCCAACGCCTGATGAGCCTCAAATAAAATCGTGCCGCCGGGGGTTTCGTACACGCCGCGTGACTTCATGCCCACCAGACGATTCTCGACCATATCCACCCGCCCGATGCCATGCTTCGCGCCCAACTTATTCAACTCAGCGAACAGGTCCACCGGATTGAGTTCCTGACCATTCAGGCATTTCGGATAACCCTCTACGAAATCAATCTCAATGGTATCGGGTTCATCCGGGGCCTGAATGGGATGCGTGGTAAGCTGGAACATCTCCTCTTCCGGCGCATTCCAGGGATTTTCGAGCGGGCCACCCTCATGGCTGATGTGGAATAGATTACGGTCACGGCTGTAAATGCTCTTGAGGGTATGCGTCACCGGGATGTTGAACTCCTCGGCATATTCAAGGGCGTCTTCGCGGCTGCGGATGTGCCAGTGGGGATGACGCCAGGGTGAAATGATGCGCAGTTTGGGATTGAGCGCCATCGTCGTCACCTCAAAGCGCACCTGATCGTTGCCTTTCCCCGTGCAGCCATGAGCTACCGCATCGGCACCCTCTTCCTCGGCAATTTCGACCATATGCTTGGCAATCAGGGGGCGGGCAAACGAAGTGCCCAGCAAATATTTGCGTTCGTAAACCGCACTGGCCCGCAGCGTCGGATATACATACTCCTTGACGAATTCTTCGCGCAGGTCGCGGATGATCGCTTTGCTGGCCCCGGTTTTGAGGGCCTTTGCTTCGAGGCCATCCAATTCATCTTCCTGACCGAGATCAGCCGTGAAGGTGATGACCTCACAGTTAAATTCCTGCTTCAGCCATGTCACGATGACCGAGGTGTCAAGCCCACCACTGTAGGCCAGCACCACTTTTCGCACGGGCGGGTAATAATCAGACATGTTTGCTCCTTTAAAGTATGGTAGCGGTAATATATTAGCTGATGAATGATTGTATATTGACGGACAGCATGGATGCTGTCCCTACGGGAATCGTGAATAATCGTAGGGACGCCATCTATGGCGTCCGCCACCTAAACCAACCCATCAGTTAAAGGGTTATCACTACCTACAGCACTGTCTTAAAAAAGCCAATCAAATGATCAATATGTTCTTGCTGGACAATCAACGGCGGCACGAGGCGCAGGGTATCGGGTCCGGCATTGATGAGCAGATAACCCGCCGTGTACCCCGCATTCACCAGATCAACCGCCGGGAAATCAAACTCAATGCCCACCATCAGACCGCGCCCGCGAATCTCTACAATACGCGGTGAGTTGAGTGACTGAAGTTGCTCCAACAGATAAGTGCCCATCTCTTGAACATGGGCCAGAAATTCAGGCGTGTTGATGGTTTCTAGCATGTAGCTGGCAACGGCACACACCACTGCCCCACCCGCAAACGTGCTGCCATGATCGCCCGGTTTAACCGCGCCGTGCACCTTATCGGTCATCAAGGCTACGCCAATAGGCAAGCCAGAGGCCAGCGGTTTTGCCAGTGCCATCAGGTCAGGCGTGACGCCGCTCGGCTCATGTGCCCATAATGTCCCGGTGCGGCCCAATCCACATTGCACCTCATCGAAAATCAGCAGCGCATCCACTTCATCGCAGGCAGCGCGACAGGCTTGCAGGAATTCATCGTTAGCGGGATTGATGCCACCTTCGCCCTGAATTGGTTCCACCACAACGGCGGCTGTCCGTTCACTGATAGCATCCTGCAAAGCCTCAATATCATTGAAGGGTAGAATGGTGACATCAGGGACGAGGGGCTTGAATGGGTCCTGATAATGGGCTTTGGGGGTGATGGACAACGCCCCATAGGTCCGCCCGTGAAAAGCTTTGGTGAAGGCGATGATTTCGGTTTTGTCAGGCCCGCCGTAGGTCTTGGCATATTTGCGGGCAAATTTCAGGCTGGCTTCGTTGGCTTCTGCGCCGCTGTTACAGAAAAATACCTTATCGGCAAATGATACCTCGCATAACTGCTCGGCTAATTTTGACTGCGCTTCAGTGTAGTAGAGGTTGCTGACGTGAATCAACTTGGCGGCCTGCTGCTGGATGATTTCGACCACACCCGGATCACTGTGACCGAGGGCCATCACGGCAATGCCCGCTACAAAATCGAGATATTCTTTGCCATCGCTGTCATAAACCGTCATGCCTTCGCCGTGTGTTATCACAAATTCGGGGCGCGGATAGGTTTGCGCGATATAGTTCTTTTCCTGATGAATTGCCAGGTGGACCTGCGTTAAAGTTGTCATCAAATGTGCTCCTTATGTTCATAGATTATGAAATTTAGACCTCTTTATCCCCTCTGTCCTTCGGACTTCTCCCCATAAATGGGGAGAAGAGGAAAGGGTGGGTTCTGAACTATTTTCATTTCACATGAAGCTCCTTAGTTGTCAAAGGTTGAGAATTTGGGATGATGGCGGTTCCACTGCCGGAAATAACGCCGTCGAGATTGGTTATCATGACCTGTGGGACACCTAGACTCAGCAGTTTGAGCGCGGTGTGAACTTTAGGCAGCATTCCGCCGTGAATGACTACATCGCGTATGAGTTCGTCAGCGTAATCCGGTGTCAGATGGCTGATGAGGCTATCTTCATGGAGAACGCCGTTTACGTTGGTCACGAAAACGACCTTATCCGCACCAATGGCTTTACCGACGGCCCCGGCTACATGGTCGGCATTGACGTTGAACGCGCCATCTACCCCCAGACAAATCGGGGCGATGACGGGCGTCACGCCATCGGCAATCAACTTGAGCAGGATGTCGGCGCGAACGTGTGTCGCCTCCCCAACGCGACCCAGATCACCGCCCGGATGGTTGAGTTTTTCGGCGTGAATTAAGCCGCGATCCATGCCGTTCAAACCCTGTGCTTCCACCCCATGCATTTGCAACGTACGCACGAGGCGGGTATTGACCATGCCACACAGCACCATTTCGGCAACCTGCAAGGCGGCCTCATCCGAGACGCGCAGCCCATCGACATACTGCGGGGTCAGGCCAAACTGCTGCTGCATCTGGCTGATTTCTTTGCCACCGCCGTGCACAATCACAATTGGTTCGGTGCGGCGGGCAACCGTTTTTGCCAGATTTTCGACAAAACCCGGTTCATCAAGATTGTTGCCGCCGATTTTCAGGACAATCATAGGACCCCCATCGTTTCTGGCAGTTCAAAGAGAATGTTGGCATTCTGGATGGCCTGACTGGATGCGCCTTTGCGCAGGTTGTCAATCACCGAGACCACGAGAACAACATCTGGCGTCGGGAAGTGCAGTGAAATGACGCCTTTATTGGTGCGGACTGCATCTTTGAGGCGTGCCGTTTGCCCATCGGGTAAAACATCCACCAGCGGCTCGGCACTGTAGGAAGCCTCAAATAAGTCTCGAATCTGGGCTGGCGTCCATCCGTCGGTAACTGGTATGTACACAGTATTGAGAATGCCCCGATCTACGGGCAGCAGGTGCGGTGTGAAAATGATGGTGCCTGCATCGGGATTCATGGCCTTGAGTTCCTGCTCCATCTCGCCGATGTGCCGATGCGCCCGCCCGATGTTGTACGGCTTCAAATCACCGTACACTTCCACAAAATGCGTGCCCGGTTTGGGTGTGACACCTGCCCCGGTGACACCGCTCTTGGCATCAACAACGATTGGCGCACCCGGCTTGAGTGCTCCACCTTTTGCCAGCGGTGCAAGGGCCAGCAGCGTGGCGGTTGGATAACAACCCGGATTGGAGATGATGTCTACATTGGAAAGGAAATGGCGGTTGATTTCGGGGAGACCGTATTGAGTGGGGAGTAAGGCGGGAACCGGATGTTCTTGTTGGTACCACTGCTGGAATGCATCGGTGGTCTTCAATCGAAGGTCGGCACTGAGGTCAACCACTTTTGCCCCAGCATCAAGGGCATGAGCGGCCAGCGGAGCCGAGACGCCGTGCGGCGTACACAGAAATACAAGATCGGCGCTGGTCCAGTCTACATCCGCCTGCGCGATGTAATTCAGCCCATTGCCATTGACGGATTCGCCCGATTGTCGATCCGATACGGCGAATTTCACGGTCATTTCGGGATGGGTGGACAGCAGATCAATCAACTCCTGCCCGGCATAACCCGCCGCCCCGAATACCCCTACATTGATTGTCATCCATTTGCCTCCAGTTCTAACCCCTCTTTCCCCATCCCCCTCCGGCGCTTCGCGCCACCTCCCCCATTCATGGGGGAGACCGAGAAACACGTGATAGACTGAGTAGTTCCCTCCCTTTCTCCCCATTTATGGGGAGATGTCCGAAGGACAGAGGGGACAAAGGAGTATTTGAAACAAAAAACCCCGGACCTGTGCGGGTCCGGGGTTTGCCATTTGCGTGTGTGTTTGAGCTTGCTTAGCCTTGCCAACGCGAAATAACGCCTCGAACCCTTGTGTTCGGACGCGGACGGCGCACGCGGCGACGGTTGTCATTGGAAAGGTAGAAACTCAACATTGTGTATCCTGTAAAGTTGCATCAACTTGTGCAGAATTAAAACAGCCTACGGGCCATTTGTCAAGCAAGTTGGATTGTGCGATGTGTACAAACATTTGGGAATCGTGTGTAGGGATGCCCAACGGGGCGTCCGCCGAGTAAAACACGCGAAACCGTTTTTTTGAAGCGGTTCAAGGTGGGTATGGCAGATCATCACTGATACCCTATCAGTCACAATCACAGCACACAAACCTGAAATTAATTTACTAGATTTATTAATTCCCGCTCATTTGATAGCCTTTTTCCGGCGTAACCGAATTAATTTATTAACTTGATTAATTAATTCCCTTATGTGACATTTCCGCATGAATAAATAGCGGACACCCCGTTGGGTGTCCCTACGAACATATCTACATAATAGCGATTCTCTTTTAATCAGGGGACCCGGTAGGGGTGCTCCGGCGTGAGCGCCCGCTTTTAAAATTCCAGAATTGTTGCGTCGTTCCAAAAAGTATCCCCCCACCAGCCATTCAAGGGTAGCGCGGAAAGCGATAATCAGTACAATCATGTGTTGGTTACTTAATGCCCTTTATGAGGAGATTTGATGGGTATTCGACGGGACATATTGCGGTCACTGGAAGCGGGCGTGATGGGGCTGTTCCTCATCCAGTCCATCCGCTTCCTGTATGGAACCATCTATTCTCACGCCAGCAGCGCCGACCTCACGCGCCGTCTCGCCAATCCCGAAGCGGTGTCGGATTTGGCGGGTTATATTACCATCGGCGACGCCCAGCGCGAAATTTATGCGGTGGCCTTTGCCCTGTTGGCACCACTGCTGGCCCTGTTCCTGTCCCGCCTGCGCTGGAGCATTCCATTGGCGGTGGCCCTCGGCGTTGTTGGCCGGATGCTGGCGCTTCAGGCTCCCGATTCGGCAGCACTGGCGGCGGCCATGACGGTCGGGGCAGGTGTCCTGTATCTGGCACTGGTCATTATGCGCCGTCCGGGGCAGTTTCCCTCCATGCTGATTCTCGGTATCGCGGCGGACCAGTTTATCCGCGCCACCAACACTACGCTCGACCCGACATGGGACCCGGATCGCAAGGTCCCGCTGGGCAGCGGCAGCCTCGAAATGGACGTGCTGTTTATCGGTGTGGCGGTCGGTATGCTGTTGTTATCCGGTTTCACGATACTTGAAGAAATTGATGTCCTGCGCCGTCAGGAAAATCGCGAAGAACGGCGCGGTGCACTGACCGGATGGAGCAGTCTGGCGTTGGGAGCGTTTTTGTTTATCGAGTTGACGCTGTTTGGACTGCCGAATGTGGTGGCCCGCTGGGCAGATGTTGATTATTACAGTGTCGTGGTCCCTATGATTGTGGTGTCGCTGGTCCCGCTCATCCCGCTCGTCAGGCGCTTAATGGGGAGATTCATCGGCTCATTCGTCGGTTCCATTCGCGGCTGGATATGGATGCTGCTGGTCGGCTTCACGCTGGTGATTGGTTACCGTTTTGATGGCACAATCGCGGTAATAGTGCTGGTAGCCGGGCAGTTATTCGTCTTGATGACACTGTGGTGGATGATTCGCATTCAGGACCAGATGGGTGTTACCAACCCGACACCGATTCTGCTGCTATTATCACTTGTCATTTTTGCTATTCTGAGCGCGGGGGATTATTTCACTTACGATTATGCCTATGTGCGCGAGTTTTCCGCGCCGTTTGCAGGTCTGGAAGATACCCTTCGTTCTTTCCGCGATCTGGGGATGCAAATTTTCATCTTTGCCACCATTCTATTGACCCTGCCCATGATTCTGGAAAAGCGGGTCATCCCCTGGCGCGGCGGGCGCGAAGGCGAGTCGTTTGTGACGTTGATTGTGGTGCTGGCAATCGCCGTCGGGGCGACGGGTATGTTCCGGCCCAACACCACCATTTCTGCCACCCGCTCCAACTGTTATCGGGTGGCTACGCTCAATATCCATAGCGGTTTTACCCTGCTCTTTGATGAAAATCTGGAACGCATCGCCGAGTCGATTCAGCGCAGCGGAGCCGACATTGTGCTGCTGCAAGAGGCCGATTCCGGGCGTATGTCGAGTTACGGCATTGACCAGCCAACGTGGCTGGCTAATGAACTCGGCATGGATAAGGTATTCGTCCCGCAAAATGAGCATGCGCAGGGGCTGGCGATTCTGTCACGGGTTCCGATTACGGGAAACACCGCCATCGAACTCAGCAGCACGGGTGCGCAGGGTGTCGTCCAACATGCCGTGCTCGATCTGCAAGGCCAGCCGCTGCATGTTTACAATGTGTGGTTGGGCTTCCGCCTGACAGACGCCAACGGCCTGCCGCTGCCGCCCAACTTGCAGGACCAGCTCCGCCATCATCAGGAATTACGGACCCTCATCGCCAACAACCATTCGCAAAACGAATTCAGAGATCGGATTGTATTGGGGGGCACATTTAATTACGATATGTTCACCGAGTTCTACCGGGATTGGGATCAATCGCAGTTTGAAGACCCGTTCATCGGCCTTGATGAAACACGTGATATTCGAACCGTGTTCCTGATAGACGGCATATCGGCCCGCTTCGATTATCTATGGCTGATGAATCTCCGCGCCAACAGCCCCAGTGGGGTTGGCATCGATCAGGAATACATCGTGTCAGACCATCGACTGGCGGTGGTGGAGGTCATTCTCAACCCGAACTTCACCTGTGATGGTGAACCGATTGCGCCCGAACCTGAAGAGCCAGTTAACGGCACTGAGGAAACACAATGAGCATTGAAGCCGATCAAATTTACGACATCATTGGCCCGGAGGGGTTCAAGTCGCTGGTAGCCGGATTTTATGAACGAGTCGCGGCGGATGACGTGCTGCGCCCGATTTATCCCGAAGAAGACCTGGCCCCAGCGGAGCGGCGACTGCGCCTGTTTTTGCAGCAATATTTTGGTGGTCCAAACACCTATTCCATTGAGAGAGGCCATCCGCGCTTGCGGGCACGGCATATGCCGTTCAAAATAGATCAGGCGGCGCGTGATCGCTGGATGCAGCATATGGGGGCATCTCTTGATGAGCAGGATTTCCCGGATGAAGTCAAAGCCATCATGCGTGATTATTTTGAGCAGGGGACAACCTTCCTGATGAATCACCATCCGGCTGAAGGCGGAATGTTTACCACGAAAAGGGAGAATAACTGAGTGCAATTCTTAGAAAATCTGGGGAATCATGTGGGGGGCTGGGGGCGTGCCCGCCGGATTGCAATGGTGGCGTTTATTACACTATTTGCCTCGGTCGCGATTGGTCTGCCGGTTTTGCTGGCACAAGTTACAGGTAGTGCCGGTTTAGGTGGCGATTCACCCGTACCAGCCTACTTGCTGCTCTTTCTGGCGTTCCTTATCTATCTGGCGTCCTTCGCCGTAATTGCGGGCTTTGATCGAAGTCCTGATAGCGAGCACAAGCCGGGTATGGTGGGCGGGATTCTGGTGCTGCTGGGCATTATTGGGTTTATTGCGTTCTGGGTGGAGATTGTATGGTGGATTTTCGCCGGAAACTATAAGTAACGCTCTATGTGAAATATCTCCCGATATATGAACTATTATGACCCCTCCCTAACCCTCCCCATACATGGGGAGGGGACCTATGACCTCGTAGAAAGCCTGATGGTAACAGGTCCCGTCTTCCCCATGTTTGGGGGAGATGTCGCGCTAGCGACAGAGGGGGTTCCGGTTTTCATTTCACATAAGGGGTAAGTAAAAATTTCTTATAGTTATCCTATCTTTTTCTAAAAGAACTCCTACGTTTTGCGAGTATGATACGCCCTTAGTGAAAACAACTCAGGAGTGTATGCAACCATGACTCGTATTATTCGTTGGACTCCCGTTCGTTCTATTTCTGACTACTCAGTAGATCGCCTGTTTGATGAAAGCTGGCGCACCTTTTTTGGTGAGAACACCCGCACCCTGGTGATGGACGTATCGGAAACCGATACCGCTTACCATGCCAGCATTGAAGTGCCGGGCGTGAATGCCGAAGACATCAACATCAGTCTTGAGGATAATATCCTGACCATTGAGGCTGAGATTGCTGAAGCGGTAGGCGAACGTGAGGATAACCGCGCCCTGCTGCGTGAGCGTCGCTATGGGACCTACAGCCGCAGTCTCCGCCTGCCTCACCCGGTAGATGTGGACAACATTGAAGCCACCTACAACAACGGCATCCTTGAACTGGATTTGCCAAAGGTGCCCGAAGCACAGCCGCGTCAGATCAAAGTCAAGTCGCTCAACTAGCCATTATTCGGCTTTTACAAATGAGGCGGGACTACTCCCCGCCTTTTTTGATTCCGGTGAACAGTGCTACATTAATCTCTGACATGGTTTCTCACGGGTGACCCGTAATCATATACGTAGGGGTTGTGAATGCGGCGCTTCCCATGACAGCCCTCTATCGGCAGCAATTCGTTCATCAATAAGCGCTGCGATGTCGGGCAGGAACGCAACGGCACGTTTTGCTTGACGATCTACATGCACTGCCATCCCTTCAATCGTAGCTGCCAGCATCGGGCGTGTCTCGTTGACCATAAACAACATGGTGTGGACACGCTTATCATTACGTGCAAAAACACGGCTGTAGACGGCGACCGTTTCTCCTTCGCGTACCTCTGCCATGTATTTCAGATGCTGTTCAAGGGCATACATGCCGCGCCCCTCGCGAAAGAAAAAATCTTCATCCATACTCATCTGGGCGCACCAGTCAAAGATACCATCGTTAAAAATTTTGAGATAATACTGGATGTTCATGTGTCCAAAAATGTCGAGGTATTCGGCGGGAATGGTGACACGCCCGTGAAATGGCTGGGCCTGAATGTCTTCCAGGTGCATGGATTCTCTCTCTTGGTGGAACATGTGAAAAGCTCCATTCTAGCGTAAATTTGGGGCAACCGTCTACGGAACTACCACTACTATTTAAATGTGTCAGAAAGCCTCATTTGGGCAAGTGGGGTATAATGCATCGGGGAACGGGAACTACATTTGGAGTGTGTTATGTCCACAGATAATGTCACATTACGCGAAGTGGTCGATCAAGACCTGCCACTGTTCTTCGATCACCAGCTTGACCCCGAAGCCAACCGTATGGCAGCATTCACCGCTGAAAATCCAGCGGATATTGATGCGTTTGAGGCACATTGGGACAGAATCCGATCCGATGACTCGATTATCAACAAGACGATTATGTATGGTGATGAGGTTGCCGGGCACATTGCATCCTTTGAACGATTCGGCGTCACCGAAGTCACCTATTGGCTGGGTCGTGAGTTTTGGGGCAAGGGTATTGCTACGAATGCCTTGCTGTTGTTTCTGGATGAGGTGACAATCCGTCCTATTTATGCACGGGCGGCCAAAGATAATAAGGCTTCGCTCCGGGTACTGGAAAAGTGTGGGTTTGAGATTGTGGGTGAAGATAAAGCCTATGCCCATGCGCGGAGTGCCGACACCGAAGAATTTATCCTTGAACTGCGCGACTGATCTATCAGGAGATTCATGTTTATGACAGAACTCTATCGTGACGCCTTGCAGGATGTCTGGATGAATGCCACCTGTTATGGCTGTGGCCCTGCCAACGACGCCGGATTACATATCAAGAGTTACTGGAATGAGGATGGCACGGCGGTTGTGGCAACGTTTCATCCCCGGCCCAAATTTAACGCCGGATTCCCAAACGTGATGTATGGTGGATTGGTGGCATCGTTGATTGACTGTCACAGCATCTGGACGGCGATTGCGTGGGCCTATCGCGAAGAAGGTCGCCCGCATGGTTCTACACCATCTATCAGTTATGTCACGGGCAAGCTGGAGGTCTCCTTCCGCCAGCCAACCCCGCTCGACATGCCCATCAAGTTGAGCGCGAGAGTCGAGAGCAGTCACGGGCGTAAATCAGAAGTTCACTGTACGCTGGGCACTGATGACATCATCACCGCTGAGGCCCATGTGCTGGCGGTTCGTATCGAGGGCGACAAGGCACAGGGTGCGTAACTTGCACTCAGGGGAAATTTCTGCATAATTAGATATATTGAAGTGAGGATGCGAGTAACATATGAGATCGTTTGATAAAAAGCCTGTACAGGATGAAAACGTACAGAGTAAAGCACCCAATCAACAGGTAACCGGTACTCCCAACCGCCACCAGCAGATTCTTCAGATGCAGCGGCAGTATGGGAATCAGGCCGTGCGTCGTATGCTGCAACGCGAAGTTACTATCGACGAGATGGATACTTCTGTCTCGACTGCTGAACCCGGTGCCTCATCCACGACAAGTATCGGCGATGGCACAGCATCGGTCACGGCGGAAAATGGCGTTGTTGATATAACGGCGGCCTCGGTCAATATCAATGCACCGATGACCCGCCATGCCGGGATTGATGAAAGCGAAGTGGTCGTTGCCGATTCGGTAATCGCCTCAAGTTACTCACCCGGAGCAGGCAACGTCTGGTAATCACACGCCCCTCAATCGAGGGGCATAGGCATCAAGGTAAGGGACGAGCCTCGACCAGCAGCTGGAAAGTAGCCGGTCGAGATCGTCTCTTTTTAATGAGACAGCGTTCAAGGGCAGCCAGGAT
>JAKEEQ010000395.1 GCA_022616515.1 Chloroflexota bacterium
ATTTGCTCGGCGTCATTGCGAATCCAGTAGCTGTGGGGCCACTTATTGCAGCACTTTCTGATGTGAGTCCTGATGTATGTATCGCTGTTGCAATCAGTCTCGGCATGATTGGTGACAAACGGGCCAAAAAACCGCTTCAATCAATGCTGAATAATTCCGATGGGCAAGTAAGCATTGCGGCGAAGAAGGCCCTGGAATTACTACGCTAGTACGGGGTTTTGACGTCTACGAGCCGCATTTGCAGACTCGTTTTGCCCTTCCATTCATTGACTTCCAGATGGTAGGCCACGTCAACATAATTGGTGAGCTGGTTCAACCTGTCACCGAGCCGGAAACCAATGGCATCAATATCGCTGTTGTGGTTACCGAGGCGCAACTTAAGATGTGAGCTGTCCTTACCAACCTGCCGCGCATCAATCACTTGCAGTTTGTGTGTGACAAATACAGGTGGGCGATTTTCTTCTCCAGTTGGTTCCAACGCTTCAAGCCGTTGAGCGAGGTCCATTGTTAGATCGCTAATGGCGACATCGGCATCAACAGTAATGGTGGGGCGTAAGTCCTGATGCGCTAATTTGATTTCGGCAATCTGTTTGATTCGCTCCGCCAGCAGCTCAAGATTTTCATTCTTCACGGCAAAACCCGCTGCCTGCGCATGTCCACCGTGCCGAATAAGCAGATCGGCGCACTCATCGAGGGCTTCGGTGATATTGAACTCTGGAGTACTCCGGCACGAGCCATGTGATTCTTCCTCTCCCATTTCCACGACAATCGCCGGGCGATAGAACTGCTCCACCAGACGACCTGCCACCAGCCCAACGATACCGGGCAGAAACTGTTTATCTGCCGCGAAGATGAGGGCCGGTTCTTCACCATCTCTGACGGCAAGTTCAAGGGCTATTTCATAAGCTTCACGAGTGAGTTCCTGTCGACGGCGATTTAATTCTTGCAATTCGCGGGCAATTTGGGTTGCGGTTGACCAATCAGTCGTACTCAACAATTCATAGGCCATATCGGCATGTTCAAGGCGTCCGGCGGCATTAATCCGGGGACCTATGACAAAACCAATACTCATCGCCGTGATGGAATCCGGCTCGACCCCGGCTTCATCCAGCAGCGTATACAGTCCCGGACGCCGTGCCTTAATAAGCTGCTCAAGACCCAGTTTGACCAGTTTTCGATTTTCAAACCGATCCAGTGGAGCGAGATCGGCGACCGTGCCAATAGCCACAAGATCAAGCAAATCTTCTTCTGATATGGGCGGCGCGGCGCGATCCTGTTTGTTAGCAACTCTCAACAATGCTGAGGCCAATTTGAAGCTGACGCCGACTCCCGCCAGCATATCTTCAGGATATTTGCAGTCAGTCTGTTTGGGGTTGAGGACCGCATACGCGGGTGGAATAATCTCGCCAATCGAATGATGATCGGTCACGATAATATCAAGTCCGGCTCGTTGACCGACCATCACCTCATCCACGGAACGAATGCCGCAGTCAACTGTGATGACCAGCTTCACCCCATCACGGGCCAATTTCTGTAAGGCAGGCGCATTCAGACCATAGCCTTCATCCACCCGGTGCGGAATATAATAATCGACGTTTGCGCCCAACGCCTTAAGAGTCTGGACCATCAGGGCCGTACTGGTTACACCGTCGGCATCAAAATCGCCGTAGATAACAATTGGTTCCTGCTTGCGGATGGCGTGGCGAATGCGGGCCACTGCTTTGCCCATGTCTTTCATCTGGAACGGGTCATGGATGGGCAAATCGCCATTCATAAACTGCCGGGCAGCCGCCACCGACGTAATGCCGCGATTGTAAAGAACTTGCGCAATAATGGGGCCTAAATCCTCAAGCGCATTGATAAAATTTATGGGCGCACGAGGGGCAATATGCCAGATTTTTTCTTGTACAGTCACTCGAACCTCTAAATTGGTGTTTAGGTCACATTATAACATGCGCTGGTCCAATCAATAGATTTCAAACTTCACGCAATGCCTTTTTTGTCAACACTAACATCGACTGTACAGGTAGATCACAACGCACTCAGATTTTCTCGGCAAAAATCGACACTGTCCTTCAGATTTTGCAGAATGGCTTTCTCATGCGGGAAGCCTAATGAATCAGGATGTAATTCGATGCAGATAGTGCCATCAAAACCATCCCGTGCCATCTCCCGCAGCAGTCTACCGAGATCAACATCACCTTTGTGCGGCAAACGATGTTCGCGTCCGTCAAAATTACTCAGATGAACATGGGCCACACGCTCTTTTGCGGCATGGTAAGCATCCAGCGGATCAATCCCGTGCGTAGCCCAATGCGTGGTATCCATTGTCAGATGTGGCGCGACGGTGCTCCACTCCTCAACGGTGTTGCAATAAAAGGGATTTGCCTTCCTGCCCATCCAATGCTGCAAAGGAAGATTCTCAACGCCAACTTTGGCTCCATTTTCGAGTGAAGGAACTGTTTTACTAATCCAGTCCAGCATTTTTTTGGCATTTTTGTTGCTAAACCACGGCAGCCACATCCCCTTCCACCGTGTATCTGCGTTGTGGACTGTAACAACGCTTACCTTCGGCGGCAAGTGAACAACAATTGTCTCCGCACCTATCGTTTCAGCGAGGTCAAGGGTGCACGTTGCAACATCAACATAAGTAATCGGGATATTCCAGCCCTGAAGATGCCGGGCAAGGTGGATCATCGGTGTATGCAAGGTAATGGGGCGAATGCCATACCGTTCGCTCAATTTGTTGAGGTATTCGGGACTGCGGGTGCTCCAGCGTTCATCACACATGACTTCGAGGCCATCACAGCCAGCCTTAGCCGCCACCTGAAAGCATGCAGCGGTATCCCAGATAAACAGTGACCCTGTGGAGAATATGACACGGGCGCTGCTCATGTTGCCTCCTTATCGCAGACCACAGTGTAACATGTTTTATCTGACAGGAACGCAACGAACACCAGATGAAAAGCTGACATCAAGTGTTGAGGATAGCGGACATCAATACAATGTTTCTTGCTTATAAAATTCCGCAAATGCTTCAATCTCTTCTTCATCAAAGAGACGCCCCGGTGTGCTGACACTGTAGCCTTCGACCCACAGCGGTAGGTCATGTTCTGGATTCAGGCCGAGTGCTTCTAGCAAACGATCATTGGTCTCTTTCATCAAGGTCTCGACGACCTCGCCAACAAACGTTCTTACGGGGATGCCGATATGCAGATTAACCCACGATTTACCGATCTTCGCGTCAAGAATGTCCCAGTCGTGTTCATCAGATACCCGGCTCATCCAGCGGATCATTGCCTCGGCGAAAGGCTTGGTGAGGTCGATGTCGTGATTGCCAAGCAGCCATGTAACGGCATATCCCATATATGTACCGGCTTCTCGTTCGGGAACAGATCCTATTTGAACGTGCCCGCGTAATCCTTCTGGTGGGCGTAGATCAGTGGGGCGGCTGTGCTGGGTAACGGCGGCTTCGGGTTCTTCCTCGTCCTCTTCCACAACTGCATGTTCAAGATGATGTTCGGGAATTTTCTCCAGCGCACCTCGAATCAGAGCAGCTTGCTTGCGGATGGTCCCGATATGGGTATGGGCCGGGAAAACCAGCGTCAGCTTCAAATCTTCAATAGTTTGCAGGCTGCACAGCAGGCTGTTACCCAGTGTATCAACATCCTCATACACCAGTCGCATGTCTGGATTGCCGGTGCGTTCCCAGGCGCGTTGCACCCGATCCAGAATATCATCCCACGTCTGGTTGGGCAGTTCTCCGGTGCGAGCAACTATCCGGTCATTGTGCGAGAGGATAATGGCGCGGGCCGTGCTTTCCAGTGATAATTCAACCAGTTGCAGTGCCGCGTAGCCAACCAGATTAACTTCTTCGAGAAGTTCATCGACGGCCTCGGCATCTGGCGACATCTCGACCGTTTCAAAGGCCGGATGTTCTTCATATTTCTCTTGTACAGGTTCTGCTTCGTCTACAAAGCCGGTATCTTCTTCAATTTCTTCCTCACCAAGATCGAGGCCAAGCGCCGTTGTGATATCTTCAATTGAGATGGATACCAGCTCGTCTTCCTCGCGGTCCAGAATTTCACCCAGCGTCGGAATCGGAATGTCGATGATGTCCTCTTGGATATCCGCTTCTTCAAGGACTTCCGCCATGTCTGGCATTTCATCAGGTTCTTCAACGGCAGGCATCGGGAAAGCCGGGGTGTCCTGAGATTCCTCATAGTCCTCAATATCCACTGCATCCATTGGCAGGGGCGGCGTATACTCTTCGTCAAAGTACTCCCCATAGTCCAGTGCCGCCATCGCATACTGCGGAGTATCGGACTCAGTGACAGGTTCCATCGGCAGCGGCGGTGTATCACCTTCATCCAGATACAGATCAATATCCGGCAAAGTAATAGGTTGGGTGCGCTGTGTCAGGGGTGGTTCTTCAAATTCGTCAGACACTATAGTGCCATCAATGGTAAGGTGAATATCCTCTAGCAACTGTCGCTGATAATCAGCTTCCTCATCAGAGATGGGTAATGACCATGATGGCAGGGCATGGACTTTGATCTTGCCGGTGCGATTGACCCATGCATCGGCATCGGTGAGCAGCTTCTGCATGGCGTTATCACTGTTCGTCAATTGCAGCGCTGCTGTAACACCTAATCCGGCGGTGTCTTCGCTCAAAATATCATCAAGAATGTCGTCAGCAATCTCGGCCTGATTTTGTTCCAGTTCAGCCCGAAGTGCCTCGGCACGCTCGTCAACAATTTCGACATCTTGTGCATTGTCTGAAACTTCATCATCCGGGATTACCAGAGCGGGCGACGGTCGGGTGTCCTGAACGTGATCTGTAAGCTCATCAATACGAACGATGTCTTCACCACGCTTTGAACTAACCCGCTTCAAAATCTCTTCTTCAACGGTTTCATCATGGAGTGAACTCAACAACTCGCCGATAGTCTCATCCGAGTCAAGGTTCGAGACGGGGCTTGCATTCGATTGGTTGAGCGCCATTTCCATCAGGACGTCAAAACTGGGGACATCGGAGAACTCAAATGTTGATACCATCTGATTGATCGTATCAGCCGCTTTATAGCCTTTTTCGACAGCAAGCTCGACCACCGGAATCAATTCCTTCGCAAGATAGGGTTTGCTTAGATACCCCTGCGCTCTTAGAACAGGAACTTGATCGGGGTCTTCGGCATATTGCCCGGTTAAAACGATGGGTAAATTGGGCTGTCGCGCCCGCATGTCCTGGATGAACTGTGGCATCTCTACCCAATCCATATGCAAATCGACCACCGCGACCTCAAACTCTTCCTGAGCCAATTCGCGCAGGGCAGGACGAGGCCGACTGATGGCGCGGACATCGTGCCCCTGTTTTTCGAGAGCTTTTCGCAGGCGCATCAGGAAGGGTAGGTTGGAATCAACGATTAGAATGCGGGTCATATACAGAATATCCAGACTTAACTTGAGTCTATTTTAAACTTGAGTTTCGCTGGGAGCAAACAGACTTGTCCGCAGTAGATAAAATGCGATAGCCCATCCCGCGCTTGCTGCCGCGATGAAAACCCACATGATGATAAATGGTATGATGTCAGGATACGCAAAATCCAGCGAATCTTCAAAGCCTGCTGGGGCGTAGATCGTCAGCAAGTCTTTTGAAATCACAAACAACATCACATAAATCATGCCGCCCAGCAAACTGTTCACGATGGTACTAACCATGTCGCGACTGTACGGACTCAGACCAATCATCACACCGGCAAGTGAAACAATCAGTGTGTGGACAATGGGATTTAAGAAAATATCGGCATGAAGAAAAATGATGGGTTCAAAGGCGTTTTGTTGTAGCGCATCCAGTGACTCCTGATCAAAGAGATTCACTGCCCCCCATGCGGTAATCAAAATAGACAGAGGTAGCAGCACACTTGCCAGAATAATGCGGGGGTCCAGTTCGATGGCAGGGCCTTGATAATTATTGGCTCGTGCAATTGCCTGCCCGGCGACTACCGCCAGTGCAACTTGAGCAGGTCCGGCTAACGCCGTTAACAGTAAGAATGAAAATGAGCCGGGAACCTGCTCAAATGCGAGTGCGCGAAACAGATCATTGAATGCATTATGAGGAACATTTGGA
This sequence comes from Chloroflexota bacterium, assembly GCA_022616515.1. Taxonomy (GTDB): domain Bacteria; phylum Chloroflexota; class Anaerolineae; order Aggregatilineales; family J027; genus JAKEEQ01. The sequence goes on from JAKEEQ010000395.1 coordinate 6,128, forward strand.
AATGCGTCTAAGAAGATGATTCGGAGCAGCACCATCAATTCAAAGCCAAGTACTGCACTCCAAATGAGATTCCTGCGATTTTCATAATAGCCCGCGAAGCCGACTGCCAGACCGGCGAGGTAACCACTAATCCAGATTCCCAGGATAAGCCATATCCGGTCCCATCCACTGTCCGGGAACAAAATTTCCCCATCAGCACGAGTCAGTGTGAAACGATTCAGGAGTGTACCCAGGCCAAACGAAAACCAGAGCGTGGCTATAGTAGCCCACAGAGCAAACTCACTCTGCTTGCGCATAGAGTTCCTTTCACGGAGGGTCAGGTATACAAAGCTAATCTGATGCTTTTTTGGCCTCAGAACTGCTGGCGATTGATTTGCGCTTGCTAATCATTTCGTCCAGCACTTCCCGCAATTCGGGCATAGCGGGCAGCGGCTTATACATCAGCTTATCCGCCTGTGCCATCTCGATAGCCTCTCGTTCTTCTTCTGCACTGAGACGATAAGCGGTAATCAAGATAATGGCAATATTCTTAAGTATAGGACTCTGGCGCAAACGTTTACCAACTTCAGGACCGCTGGATTCCGGCAGGCGAATGTCAAGAATTGCCAGCTCCGGCAAATCTCCGCGTACCCGTCCCTCATCGACCGCATCAATCCAGGCTAAAGCTTCGGGACCATCGACAAAAGCGACCCCTTCAATGCCCCACAGCTCAAACATAGCCAGCAAAACATCATAAATATCTGGTTCGTCTTCAACAACCATCCATGTAGGCAATATAATTTCTCCTTACCTGGTAATTGGTACTGCTATAGTGAAAATTGAACCTTCACCAAGTTTGCTTGCCACACTGATTGTACCACCATGTACCTCGATAACCTCTTTGGCAACATAAAGACCCTGCCCCAGACCTCGTGGATCAATCAGAGTCCCGTCCTGTGTCAGTGCTCTACCACGATAGAACCTGTCAAAGATGTGGGGCAAGTCATCATCACTTATACCAACACCCGTGTCACGGACCTTAATCATAACGTCTTTGTCACGCACTCGTCCAACTTCTATCGTAATTTTGCCGCCAGATGGTGTGTAGTTGATAGCATTGTCAATCAGGTGGCCGAGCGCCCATCTCATCCGGCGCTGGTCGCCAATGAGGTCAAGATAATCTTTGTTGATAACATGCAGAGTCACGCTCAAATTTGCCTTGCGCAAGCGCGGTTCAAGCCCTTGCAGCACATATTCAATTTCATTATCGAGGCTGATGGATTCCTGCTTGATAGTAAAATTACCGGCGTCAATCTCGGCAATGTCCAGCAATTCCACAATCATGCGATCCATAATGGCAACATTTCGGCTGATTGCCTCCAAAAATCGACGATTGGGAGCCGCGCCTTCTGCCGTATTGATAAGCAAGTCGCTCATCCCCTTGATAGACGTTAAGGGTGTAAGTAGCTCGTGGGACATCTGAGTGATAAAGGACGTTTTCAGTTTGTCCGCCAGTGCCTGATGCGAGATATCCGCGAGCACCATCACTGTACCGAGCGGTTCCCCCTGCTGTGCCGAATAGACACCAGCCAGCGATGCAGCCAGTAAATTCTCATTTACTTCCACGCGCTGCGGTTCGCTGAGGGGATCAATCAGACCTGCCACTGCCGGGTTCGGGCGATTGGTAACATGTTCCTTGAACATTTGCCCCAGCGGGCTATCCCAGAAATTGCGCACACCACCCAGCATTCGACGCGCTGCCTCGTTCATGAGAACAATACGACCCTGCGTGTCCTGCATGATGATACCTTCATCAATGGCGGCTAAAACGCCTGCCATCCGGGCAAGTTCGATATTCTGAGAGCGAACTCGTTGTTGGAGCGCTCTGGTTTGAGCACTTGCCCGCAGCAACTTATCTGTGTCAACAATTGTCCGGCGGCGACGACTTAGACTCCGGTACAATCGTTCAAACAGCGACTCCGTTGCTGTCATAAAATCATCTATTGCATGAAAACCACCACGAACCTGCTCGGCTCGGTCAGGAGAAGATGAGTTCATGTTTACGCCGATTGCTTACTTTCGATGACTTCATTAATGATCTGCTGAAGTTTGACTAAATCTGGCAAGGGTTTAAAGATGATACGATCTACCCCATCATTGGTCTTGAAGGCATTCTGTTCACTTTCGGATAACTGGAATGCAGTCATCAAGATAATAGGGATGTTCTTTAACTTTTCAATCTTGCGGATGCGATGCGCTATTTCGTTTCCATTTGGCCCTGGCATGCGTATATCCATCAAGGCAAACGTCGGTAACTGACCGTCAAAACTACCATTTTCAACCTTATCCAGAAACGCAAACGCATCATTCCCATTCGAAAATTCTATGGTTGTATGTCCCCATACCTGAAACATTACCTTCACAATGTTCCGAATATCAACTTCGTCTTCAACTAACATCCACGGGGTCAAATCCTAACCTCCTCGGATTGGAGGACCTCTCATTCTCTGTTGAATGTTATCAGTCTACTTGACGTTTCTGCAAGTGTATACACGGTTTTTCCCAAATAATTAACGCATATCGACGTCAAGAGGATTTCAGCAGATTTACATTGAGTTACTTCACACCTCTGTCACATTCACTTTGCTAACGTTAACATGCTTTGTCCGATGGGGCAACCTGGTTGCATCCGATGCAGCCTTTGAGCATAATGTGTTTGAGATATTCTAGTTGTCAGGGAAAAAGTCCATGCGAAATGCTCTGGTTTTCGTTCTCCTAATTCTCATGCTCCTCCCAACGGTACCAGCCAGTACTCAGGACGATTCTTTAATCCCCATCGTTTCATCGGATCGACTGAGCGACATCCTTGCCGAACGGTATCTGGAAGAATTTGCACGAGACAATGGTATTCATTTTGAAATCCAACGTTTACCAGGGACGATTGATATGCTGTGTAACGGAGAAGCGGCCATTATAGCGACGGTTCATCCTCTGGACGCCGGTGATTGTGATCAATTTGTCGAAACGGTAGTTGGTATCGGTGGTACTGCCATTATTGCATCCGATGGCGTTGACTTTATGAGCTGTATCAATCAGGAAGAAATCAACGCCGTTTTCAGCGCAGATGGGGATCAAAATGCGAACCGTTGGAACGAAGTCAACGAAAACTTCCCTGACCGTATTGTAACGGTGTATGTACCTGATTCGAACCCGGTACGGCGTTACTTTGAAACCGAGGTATTGGTAGATATTCCTCCCCGCGAAGGAGTATTAAGTCTGGGTAGCGATCCGGTTCGCAACGTCAGTTCACGCCAATCCGCCATAGGTTATATTGCCGTTGAGGACTATCTAGCAAGTCCTCTGACATTTAATGGCATTGCTGTCAACAACGGCGAGGAATGTGTTCTGCCCACTGAACGCCTGATTGTGAATGATCAATACCCGACAGCATCACCAATGTACTGGTACGTGAGTTTGACCGACACTTTTGATCAGACGCTGATTTCGAGTCTGATGGGCTTTATCTTGAGTGAGGGCGGGCGTGAAATTGCCAGCCGCAACAACATCTGGACACCCCCGGTAGACATTACCCTGTTATCATTGTCGAACTTTGCCGAACAACGCACAGGATTCTTTTTCACACAGCAGGAGCCTCTATTTGAGATAAAACTCAGTTGGGAGGGCGCACATGATCTTGATCTGCGAGTTTTGCTGCCGAGTGGTGAGGAGATCGGATTCTTCAATCTTGCCGGAACAGGTTCGCATCTCATCACCGACGATGGCAACGAGTATTGCAGCAAGGAAGCCACCGCCCCAACGGAAGTTTTCGAAGCTGCGCCTGATGCGCCAACGGGGACTGACTATATCGTGTCTGTACAGTATTCATTCAACTGTAACGCGCCAGTCAGTGAAACAGAGTATACAATTGAAGTCATTATGGATGGTGAGATCATCGAGACCCTCGACGGCGTGGTCTCAGAAGAGAATAATGTCGCAGTAGAAACCGTGTCATTGCCATAACGGTGGGCAAGCGTACTGCAAATGAGAATGTTCTAATCTATTAATCATTTAACCTTACGCTTAGGTAGTTACAATAGGACCCAGGAGAAAGTGATGTTATCCAGATTATGGTTTAGTCAATTTCCAGAATGGGCGCGTCCTGAGCACCCCATTATGCGCAGCATTCTGGGGGGAATCCCTGAAAGCCAGCGACGACGACGGCTCCTGCTGGCCGGGTTGGTCATTGTTGGGCTTTTTGCAGTAGCTGTATATGCCTACGTGACTACTGATGCTCTTGTCGTGCGCGATTTGCTTTATTATCCGCTGGTTTTCGCACAGGTCGTGGCGGTCATCGTGGGGTTGACCTTAACGTCTAATGCCGTGGCAACCGAAGAACAGCGCGGTACGTGGGATACGCTGAAACTCACTCTTGTAGGAGTCCCCCTCACGCTGCGTGCCCGCTGGATTGCCGTTTTCCATCAACTTCGTTGGCTGCTGGGGGCAATCATCATTGGGCGCATTGTTTATCTTGGCCTTCTGTTGAGTGACATCACCGAATTTCAGGGCCGGGCGCTAGACTTATACATCAGTGGAATTTCGCCAGAGGTGTCGCTGGATGTCGCCATTTTGATTATGGTGGCTTTCATGACTGCCTTCGTGATGCAGCCGGTTGTTGCTGTCGCGGTGAGTGCCGCCATTGGCGTCATTCTGTCAGTGACGGTGCGGTCAAGGGCGATGGTATTTATCTTGATGTTGCTGGTTATCGGCATCTATCTCGCACTGGTATTTGTCGGCGTCACATTTGCCAATGAGCAGATTCTAGAGCGCACCCAATCCCTTACCCAGCAAGATTTTTCTGACACGCAGGGATGGGGTTCTTTGATGCTTATGGCCCTTGCCGGTGATATGGGCATCAAACTAACCGAACTGGAGACACAGGGGCAAATCTGGGCTGACTTTGAGTATGGCATCTACTTTGGGGCCATTTATCTGGCTGTTGTTGTGATTGCCGGTTCTATCGCCAATGCGCTGGTCGTTATCTCGGCGAAACGCGCCGCCAAGCCAACCCGTACATAAACGTCTATGCGACTGTTTGCAAAACTGTTGTTCGTGATTTTTATGGTTAATGGACTGGTGCTGGGAGGCGTTGCTGCCCAGCGCTATTTCTTCCCCACCTATGTTGAGACCATGCTTGCCACCAATGATGCATGTGGCTTAGATTGCTGGTTTGGCGTTGCGGAAGAAATGAATCATCGTGATGTCGCCGTTCAAATCGACAGGGCAGGTGGCCGCGATCAGAATTTCCGTGGCTCTTTTATGCGCTACCGGCTGCCAGACCCTGAGACGGGGGAGAATCGCGGTATGATTCAAGTTACGTTGGACGACAGTGGCAATGCCTTGCAGGTTTGTTACTTTCCGAAAGACGTTACGGTGGGTGATGTCATTTCCACCTTTGGGGACCCTGTTAAGTTTTATCTGGATAGCAACAGTCGCCGCGAGATTTTCTCCAGAATTAGTTTTGAGCTTGAAGCCTACATTGTCCATTTTGAGATGATTTATCCTGACAGGGAACTTGTCTTTGAGGGCGACTTGCACATCAACCTCGAAGATCTTCAAGAGCAAGGCGTTTCGCCCCACACGCGGATCAGTTTGATGTGTAACCCCGGAACTATTAACTATTTCTGGCTAAATAACTATCCCGACTGGGAAGGCATCTATGTCGAACTGGAAGATTATTTTGCGTCACCTCCGCCAACAGCCTCCGATAGTCGAGATGCCTTTATTGATCCGTTGCAGTTTCGTTAGCCACAACTTCCACCTGCCAACCGACCGATTATTCACGCCGGACGGTCACAAGCGTGATGTCGTCAAATTGTGGGAAATCGCCCATAAAATGGTGAACTTCACGAAGAATCTCGCGCTGGATTTGAAAGGCGGAAGCTGTTGTATCAGCCTGAATGATACCCAGCAGTCTCTCTTCGCCGAACATATCCAGATGGCGATTATGGGCCTCCGTCAGTCCATCAGTGTACATCACGAGTAGTTCCCCCGATGCAATGGAGACTGTTTTGCGTTCCCAGTGAATGCCGCGAAACATACCTAACGGAAGGCCCGTTCGCCATAACTCATCAACGTTGCCGTCATTCTGGAAATGGCACAGATAGGGGGGATTGTGTCCGGCGTTGGCATAATTCAAGGTCCCGGTTTCAAGGTCTAACACGCCATAAAAAACAGTGACAAACAGATTAGATTTGGTATCAGAGAGAATGCGTTCATTGGCGGCACGCAAAGCTTCCTCTGGTTCGTCGCAGTATTGAACCGCGTAGGTGCGAATGACTGTCCGGCTCAGTGCCATATAAAGGGCTGCCCCAACACCTTTATCAGCCACATCTGCCACCAGAACACCCAGTCGATTATTGTTCAGGACGATGAAATCATAATAATCACCGGACGTGTCACGGGCCGGGGCGAGCTTGGCCGTTAGCTGCCAGCCGTCAATTTTAGGGACTGAATCGGGCAGAAAACTGGCCTGAATTCTGCCTGCCAGCGCCAGTTCCTGACGAGTTTTTTCATGTTCGAGGGTTTGCTGGTAAACACGAGCACTGTGCAGGGTGGACGCAATTTGTGCCGCCAGTGACTGCACGGCTGGCAGCCAGTGGACGATGCCTTTGCGGTCAGGATGAACGCTAATAAGGTAGACTGCACCGATAGTCCGGTTGGTCTCATTATCGGTGATCGGCGCATAGATTCGCGCATCGGGACTGCCTTCATTTTTTTGCCACGGCAGTTCTTCTCCCGGAAGAATATACCCGGCCTTGCCAGATGTTTTTATCCACTGCCACACCTGTGGGCTTACATGCATCTGATTCGTTGGGTAGATGAGCAGGTTCTCGTCCGGGTAAATGTGGATCGCGATGCCGCTTTGCGCAAACATTTTCGGGACGTACTGGGCCAGTAAGTCTGCCAGAGTCGAGGCATCTGGTGGACTGTCAATAATCGCGCGGCCAAGTGCCTCCAATTGCGATAACTCGCGGGTGCGCTGGTTACTGCGCTCGACGGCACTACTGAGCCGGTTTGCCATAAATGACGTCAACAAAAGTGCAGCCATCAGGAAAATTAACCCGGTCCATCCAGTTTCACTGTATATCGCCGCCATCAAGATTGAGAAGGGCTGAATAACCGCTACAAAAATGAGTGTCACGAAGGTGTACCAGTAGACTTCGCCAATGGATGTCCCCATCACCGATGAAATACGATAGCCTGTGTAGGTGATGTAGGGCAGGGTCAACGCTTCAGCAAGCAGGAAACGTACACTGATGGCGGCAAACGCTACGGGCACGGCCTCAAACCCCGGCAGCGGCAGGTCGCCATTGAGTACAAGATAGACCTCCAATCCGATCACACTCATCAAGGTCACATCGGCTGTAGCGAAGGAATGTGTGCGAATAATCTGCCAGCGCAGCGGCATCTGTGAGAGGTGACGGCGATGTTTGATGATGGAATAGACATTTCTGAGGACTGCCGTCCACAGGCCGCTAAATCCCATCAGGAAGGCCGCCGTCCATGTGATAATGCCGCTAAGGGAACCGTAAAAAGAACCACCGCCACTGACATTGCCAAGCCGTACAATCATGTAAAAGCTGAGTTCTTCCACGATGATTCCGGTGATGAGGAGAACCAAAAACAACAACCATTCTTCGCGGATGAGCGACAGGTCGGTACGCAGTGACAACCACGTCAGGCCGATGATCGACAGAGGCACGCCGTATAGCATACCCAACAGATCGCCCAGACTAACAATTTGCGTCAGTTCGTCCTGTTCTGGTAGCTCTTTCCAGAATCGACTGGCAATTTGTGTTAGCAGTGTTGTCAACATTTTTCTCCCGGCACAGAGACACCTATGGGTCTAATTATAGCGCATTGGAAAACGTATGTTCTTTATTTCGCGGTCTGGAAATGTGTGGTACAGTTATAACCTGACCAATGAAGTTGTGTTGTGTGAGAAAGTGCCCGTGACCAGCAATCCGAACTTTACCGACCGTGAAAATTTGATGAAACGCGCCTATGCCGACGAACGACATCTGGAAGTCCGAGTTAGAACCCACGAACTATATACTGTTCCTAAAATAGACTTTCACAATTGGGTTCTTGATCAACACAAATTCTGGCGCGGTGACGAATGGGTACTGGACATCGGTTGTGGTCAGGGCGATTACTTTAATGGCGTACTGGAACGTATTCCCGACGGGTGGTATATTGCGGCGGATTTATCCATTGGCATGGTGCGCCGCGCGAGACAACACACCAACGCTTCTCAAGTAGAATTCGTCGTTCAAGATGCACAGGCCCTCACTTTCCCCGACAACAGTTTTGACATCGTGCTTGCCAACCATATGCTTTATCATGTGCCGGACCTGAAGCGGGCACTGGCTGAGATTCACAGGGTGTTACGTCCCGATGGCGTGTTAATGACGGCAGTAAATAGTCAATTCACGATGTACGAATTCAAGACCCTTTCCCGGCGTGCATTGACGCTTCTGGGACACACCGTTCCCGAAGAAAATGAAACCATCTCCAAAGATGGTTTTACGCTAGAAAATGCCTCGTCAAAATTATCTCACCACTTTCGGGGCGTGGTCCGTTATGAAGTGCCAAGCTCGCTGGTGTTTCACGATGCAAAACCTGTGATTGACTATATCGACAGCATGCGCTCCCTTGAGGAATCGTCGCTGCCGGAGGGAATTACGTGGGAAGATTACATGGCCGTCATGGCAAGCCAGATAGAGAGACTCATCGGTCATTTCGGAGAACTGATTGTAAACAAACTCTCCGGCGTTATCCTTGCCACTGATTTGGGAGGTTTCGCCGGAGAATATTTTTCTATGCTCGATGAGCGTTTAGCCGAATAGTACGCTATTTTTCGTCTTTTTCGTCTTTTTTGTCATCATCAGCCTTCTGCTCCGACGTAGGAGGCTCTTTTGCTTCATCATCTTCTTTAATGGTTTTGATGTTCTGGCGCGTGATCGTTCCTTCAAGAGGTACGTTATCGCCTGTTTGGTCCGCTTTAACTTGCTCTCTCTTGATTTTGCCAGTTGGTCTACCCGGCATATCTGATTTATCGGAATCGCCGCTTGTTCTTACTTTCTCAAATTCATCAGAGGAAAGCACCCTGGTTTGAGGCAGTTCCGGAGCGCTGTCGGTTGGGGACGCCTCCCCTTCTCTGGTTTTACTATCGAGTATGGCTTCATCAGTAGGAACACGGAATACAACCTGGAAGACAATCTGACCCAGCGCAACACGATCATAGTTATTCAGGCGATAGGGCGTATGGGAATTGAGGCGCTGTCCGTTCAAAAAGGTGCCATTGCTGCTGCCGAGATCAAATAGCTCAAGATAGCCATCTTCGGTGCGTCGAATCTGGCTATGACGGCGGCTTACTCCCATCCGATAGCCAGCAAACGGGGCAAGATCAATATCGGGGAGTGCTCCAGTGGCGGGATCACGACGTCCAAGCGTGAGCGTTGGTTTTGAAAACTTGACATTGATAGGCAGGGGGCTGCCTACGATTTCCAGACGCAGGGTGGCATTCGATGGAAAAATATCAGTACTAGAAGTCGATTCTGTAGACAGAATTTCGTCACCGAACTCTCTGGTGAGGTCATCCTTACTCTTGTCGTCGAGCTTCTTTGTTTCGGAAGGTTTTTCACCTGTTAGCAGATTGGTTCCGCAATTTGTACAGATTATTTCACCGGCACGATTTTCATGCCCACAGTTTGGACATTTGTTCATAGATTTTAGTGCGGAAACCCCGTCGCTGGCGGCGGGGAGGAGCACCTGCTCCTTTCTAATGATTTATGAATTAAGATGATATGGAGCGGATTTGCGTTACCGCTGGCTCGGCTCCGTAGCCATCTCCCCATAATGGGGGTAAAGTTCTCCTCGCCCATGTTAGCCGGTGGTTTTGTATCCTCACAACACTGGCTTAAACCGTCAGCCTGTTTAATTGTGCGGCGCAGTGGAGCGTCACCCCGACGTGCCTATGTATTCACCGGTAACGTAGTCGTTGCCCTTCGGCGTGACTAAGGCTGGTCAACACGAGCATGTGTCCCATGCTTCGCAGCAAGTTGCGGGGTTGTTGACAGTTTATCCCCGTACTTGCCCGAATACCGTCTCAAATATACCACAAAATAACCGCCTCACACCAAATCGCCGGAGCCAAAAATTTGACCGGGTTGAATGACAACTGGCTGATTTAATTCTACGGTTCCCACCAAATCATACAACATTGCTCCGGTTATTCGCACCGGGACAATTTCCCCAACAGGTGCACTACCTTCTACCATTACATAGCCGTCAATTTCCGGTGCGTCGCGATAGGAACGGCCCAGAGAAATGAGTTCACCGGTGGATTGCCCGTCTTCATCCTCGACTTCGGCGTGGCCCTCAATTAACACCGGGAGCACACGCCCAACCTGAGCCTGATTTTTGCGCAGGCTGATGGATTGTTGGACTTCCATCAACCGATTCTGGCGGGCGATTTTCACATCATCGTCGACCTGGCCCCGAAGCTCTGCGCTTGGCGTGCCGATCTCATAACTGTAGGTAAACGCACCCACCCGGTCAAACTCAAGGTCGCCAACAAACTGCTCAAGCGTCGCGAATTCCTCATCGGTTTCGCCGGGATACCCCACAATAAACGTGGTCCTGATGGCAATATCCGGCATTTTCTCGCGCATTTTGCCGAGTGTTTCATGAACCCATTCCACCTTCGCCGGGCGTTTCATTCGTAGGAGCGTATCGCGATGGGCATGTTGCAGCGGAATATCAAGATAGTTCACTATTTGATCATGCCCGGCGATGGTGTCAATTAGCTCGTCCGTCACATATCCCGGATAGGCATACATGATGCGTATCCACGGCACATCCGGCACGGCCTTAACCACCTGATTGAGCAGCTTCGCCAAACCATTTTTCAAGCCCAGATCATACCCGTAATCCGTCGTATCCTGAGCGATGAGGATCAGTTCCTGAACACCCTGATCGCGCAGAAAACGTACCTCATTAAGAATAGCCTCGACAGGACGGCTGACCGCTGTCCCTTTTATCTTGGGGATGGCACAAAACGCGCAGGGGCGGCGGCATCCATCGGCAATCTTGATGTAGGCACTCGCTCCCTCAATGCTGATGCGTCGCGCACCCTGTTCATCAGCCCCTACTGTCGTTGCGTCGGTTGGAAGGTGATACAGCGGCTCCGGATGTTTGCGGGTACGCAATCGCTGCACCAGATCAACAATGTCCATCCAGCGCCGCGTTCCGATAATGCCGTCCAGCCCTTTAACTTCCTGTGCCAGCACTTCACCATACCGCTGGGACAGGCAGCCCGCCGCAATGAGGTACTGGTCGGGATTTTTCATTGCCGCGAGTTCATTGAGGGCATCAATGCTCTCCTGTTTAGCCGGGCCAATGAACCCGCAGGTATTGACGATCAGCACTTCAGCAGCTTCGGGGGCGGCAGTGCCCCGAAAGCCACCTCTTTCCAATAGTTGGGCCATCGATTCGGAATCGACAGTATTTTTTGAACATCCCAGGCTCAATAAATAGTAATGGTCTTTGTGCATGTAATCACCAGTTGGGATAAGCTTCCGATGTAAACGTCGATTATACTGCTTTTGCGCCCTGATTTTAAGGCCGGGCGATGATTAGTGGTGGCACACCGGGGCCTCCCCGCAGTGTTGTTGCCAGTTTATTTAGCTTAGACCCTTTGCCACCGACACGTCTTTTCCGGGCATCGAAACCAGATTTTTTTAAGGTGTCCAGCGCGACATCGACCTGTTCATCGCTATCACTAAAAACCAGCAAATGTCCATCTGACTTCAGCAGGTTTCCCGCACTTTTGAAAGTGGCTTCCAGATCATCAACCAGATCAAGACAGTAGGTATACAGCACCAGATCAAAGGCGCTCCTGGTGAGCGGGGGGGTCGTTATCGACGCCTGAACACGCGGATAGCGCCCATAGTTGTAGGCTCCGAGGCCATACGGTCCCGTGTCCTGCCCCACAATCACTGTGGCGTAACCGGAGACATCCAGCCCGTAGCCCAGCCAGCCCATCTCCCCGGTGAATTCAACCGCCATCCCCATATCACCAATGGGCAGCATCTCCCGTTCGCGGCGCAAATCTTCCAGAAAACGCCACATTTCGGCGGTCGCATATTCGCGCAGAATCCAGTAGGCCGCATCCCATGTTTCGATAGCTTCGGTGGGCAGGGCCTTGAACTGCCCTTCATCCGGCACTTCCCAGCCTTTTTCGCGCAGTTCCGATGTCCGTTCGCTAAAGAATGAGTCCCAACCATCGCGCTGCTCATCCGACAACAGGAAGATGATTCCTTCGCGTGAGTAAGAATGATGCCCGTTTTCACAGATAAGCGTTTCGCCCTCCACATGAACGGGCTTGTGATCAATAGGACAGCGCAGCAGTTTGGTGTAATCACGACCGCGATTTTTGAGGCGTTCAGCCAGGGAGGGGTATCTTCCGTTATTCGTCATCTGAAATCACCTTCTTCTCCGGTGAATGCCGGAGCATCCACCATGCCCCAAAGATTATTGATCCCATCAACGGCCCTAAAAACACCGCGACGAGCAGTTGGCCTGTGCCTTCGCTGCCCGCCGCGCCCGCCACAATATACACGACGACTGCCGATATGGTAAACAAGCCGAGCAATACCATACCCAATCGAAGCCCACGATTAACTGATTCTTGCATCCCTATACCTCTGGAAATAGTAAAATGCCACAGTGATCACACCGCCGGTTCTTCGGTGGATTCGCCTGCCCACAGTTGGGGCACTCAAAATAAACTTGCTGCCGCAGTTCGTGTGGCAGACTGCTCTCGACCATGATGAGCAGAATCAATAGACCCGCCGAAAAGATCGTTAACCAGTAACCAAACTGAAGGCGTCCGCCAATTTCGGTTGAACTGAAATAGAACCATACCACAGGGATGAGGGCCGCATAGCTGAATCTTCGCACAATCTTCAACATCCCGACCCGGTGATTCTCAAACACGCCCATCAGGCCACGCATGATACTGATAATGATGACCGGCAGCAAGAGCAATAACAACCATAGTGGCGTAAGTTGGTTCCAGTATTGAAAAGGAACTTCAACGCCGGTCACGAGTCTGATGATGACACTGATGGGTGACCGGATGGTGCTGTGCCACGGTAGGAACAATGCCAGCAGCAAATTGCCGGTCGCCAGCAGTTGCAGGCCATAGGTTATCCGAAGATAGACAATCAAGTCGGTCATCCGTTATAGTCTTCACTCGAAAAGGACTGATGAATGCTGCTCAACGCCCTGCTTTTTGATGTTCATGATACACCACTGCCCCGCCGCACCGCCCGGATAGTAACCGTGCTTCATCTGTTGGGCACGCTGGCAATTGCCCGCCTAAGCCATGAATGGTTGTGGTTGGGCTTGCCACTGCTCTGGTTCGCCATCCCCGTCTATATCTCACTGCGGCAGGCTGCGACCCGCCTTTACATCGAAACCCTGACGCCAATGTTTCTGGCCTATACTATCATCGGCATACGCATTCTGTTCGTGATGGTGTCGCGACCTAACATTGTCACTGACAGCACAATCGATTTCAACAGGTATGGCGTTTTTCTAGACATTACCACTGCAACCATTGTGAGTCTACTCTGGATTATTGGGATTCAGATGGTTGTGCTTGCCCGATCTCACACCATAGATGTCACCTGGCAGCGTGGATTACGCTGGTTGGCGTATGTGCTGTTCGTTGTCACGGTGATCTGGGCAGTGTGGGCCTATTTAGCCATACGCACACATGGTGTCACTGCCAGCGATCCCTACGCCTATGTCCAGATGGGCTATGATCTGGCAACGACCGGCTCATTTGAACACACATTTGACCTCACGTCTGTCGCGGTTGAACATGACTTGCCGCGAAAACCGCTGGCTCCGATTGGTTATACCATTCCCGATGTCGAAACCGGACAGGCCGCTACGGTCTGGTCGCCCGGCTATGCGGCCTTTCTCGCCATCGCCTATCTCGTTGCGGGGGAAGTCGGCTTCTATCTACTGACGCCGCTGGCGGGACTGCTCACCCTGCTAGCAACCGTCATACTGTCCCGTGAAGTCCTCCGCAGCAGGCCCGACCACGAACGCTGGCTAAGCGCCGCCATCGCTGCCTTTGTGCTGGCAACTTCGCTGCTTCAGGTGTTGTGGCTGGCGGTGCCTATGGCCGATATTCCGTCGCAGCTTTTCACGACGCTGAGCATTTATGTTGCCCTCGTCGCGATGAGGGCAACAGGCTGGAAAATGCCGTTGCTGGCAGGAGTATATCTCGGCATTGCGTTTGGGCTGCGCTATACACAGGTCCTGATTGGCATCAGTATCGTTGCTGGCTGGGCTTACGTTTATCTCCACCACCGCAAAGATTTTCGCGGATGGGTAACGGTTATGCTCCCCGCCGGGATTGGCGCGTGGCTGATGGCAATTCCAGTGTTGTATTATCACACTGTTGCTTTTGGGGGGCCGTTTTATATTGGCTCGGAAGAGCTTGAAATTTTCGGAACGCAGTACATTCTGGACTCGGGTTGGCGCATGATTGTGGATACCTTCAGCGTCGAAGAATTTCTCCTGCTGCTGCCCTTCATCCTGTGGGGAGGCGTTTGCCTGTGGCAGGTTAACCGGGTGGCAAGCATCATGTTGAATCTGGCGCTGGTGGTGATAGTGGCGTTTCATCTGCCTTATGCTGCGCTGCGTCTGCGTGATCTTCTCTCGGTATTTCCAATTCTGTCGATTTACACCGGACTCGGCATCGTTGACCTCTTAAACCGCCTGCCAGACATGCGTTTTCCCAGAATCGCCCGCGCCATCTTCATCGCACTGGTAATCGTACTGCTCTGGATACGCAGCGAAAAAACGCTGGGCTTTACTGATGGCGTCTTCAACAATTTCGGCTATTTGAATGACGAGCAGCGCCAATCATTTGAGGTGGTGCGTGGCCTCACCGCTGAAGACGCGATTATTGCTGCATCTCTCAACAGCGGCCCGCTTATCCTCTACAGTGAACGCGACATCGTGCGCCTCTATGACTGGCAGCCGGACGAATGGTTTACCTTCATTGACGGCACCGCTGATCGTGATATTTATCTGCTGGTGGATGGCGTTGAGATGCAGCAGATATTTGACATTACCAGCGAGCGATATACACTTGAACCTGTCACACGCCTGCCAATGCCCTACTTCTATGTCGGTGGCGGCTCAGAAAACCAGCGTGTCGTGCTCTACAGGTTGAATCGAGACTGAAATGGTCGCCAATATCCTTGTCAAACGGTCACTTGCCCGCAATCAAAAGCTCATCCAACTCAGCATCCTCATCGGCACATTAGGGCTGGTGACGTGCTTTATGGGGTTGTATCCCGGCATCACCGGCGCGGAACCGCAGAGCGGGATTGGCGTACTCCAGATCATGACCATTTTAGTGGGTATGTCCTTTCTCATCATCGGGGCCATCATCTACGTTAAAGTCAATTTCTACGCCGAGACATCCACCAATCTGGCCCAGCAAATTGCTCTGCGTCTGTGCTTCACAGGTCTGTTGATTGCGGCAGCGGTTGGGTTTGCCGATTTGCTGGGGTATGGGTCACATCCGCCCGATGACGAGAACGTGCCGGTGCTGGGCGCATATCAGGCGGCGGGCATGGTTTTCGGGTATTTTGTTTCTGCCGTCGGTGTGTTGCTGTATGCGTTGGCAGGGCCGACGATGACGAAGTGAAACCCCCTCGGTCTTCCTCGTAAACGGGGGAGATGTTCTGCGCGGCTTGAATAAACGGTTTTCCAGTCACACCTTTCGACCAATGCTGTCTTGGGGAATCCATTTCCCTCCCAATTTTCCCCATTTATGGGGAGATGTCCGAAGGACAGAGGGGAAGGAGGGTTAGGATGGGGGATAACGCTTTGACTGATCCGGTGGTTTAATTGGCGGACAGCATACATGCTGTCCGTCACACTGTAAACGTGCGGTCAATGCATAATTACCCGGTAATTTGGAAAACTGCATGATTCAACGGAGTGCCTTCAATGCACTTTGGTTTTCTTAGCCGGGGAATTTATTCTCTGGCGCAATCCGCCGTTCATCTCAATTATTTGATAACCTCAAATACTCTTTTTGGAGTCACACCCAACTTAATATAATCACCCCTGAATATAAAAAACGCCCACAGGCAGTGCCGGAAACACCACCTGAGGCCTAACCAACCAAACTGAGGTAAGCAGTCTGGTGGCTACGTCATATCTTAGGATACGCATACGTAGCCGTCAATTGCACATACTCAGCAGTTGACGGCTTTTGTGTCGCCGGAAAGAAAACACATCATGCGTTATGCAGGGTATCTTCGCACCAGTTCAGAGGATCAAATCGGCAAATTCAGTATCGACGCCCGGCGGCGGGCGATTGCGGCATAGGTTCAGCAGCAGGGCGGGTCGTTGGTCCATGTTTACATTGATGAAGCCCAGAGCGGTCTCTCCGCCGACCGACCACAGTTTCAAGCCATGCGCCGTGATGCCGGGAAAGGTCTGTTTGATGCCATTGTCGTCCACCGCTTTGACCGCCTATCACGTCATCGCACCGAGTCGCTGGCGATTAAATCGCTGCTGCGTCAGGATTACGCCATCAAAGTCTTTTCGGTCAGTGAGTCA
Source organism: Chloroflexota bacterium (assembly GCA_022616515.1). GTDB lineage: Bacteria > Chloroflexota > Anaerolineae > Aggregatilineales > J027 > JAKEEQ01. Next base: position 22,832 of record JAKEEQ010000395.1, read on the forward strand.
TCTGAAGACAGCGACGGGGCCATTGGCGCGTTGATTGAAGGCATCATGGAGAGCGCGGCAGATTGGTACAGCCACAATGTGTCCAACGAAACCACCAAAGGTAAACGCGAACGGGCCAGACAGGCGCTCACGCCGGCGCGTCCATAGGCATCAAGATAAGCAGATAGGGCAAACTTGGTAAAATAAGAGTTTGACGAAAACTTAGCACCAAGGAAGCCCTATC
>JAKEEQ010000396.1 GCA_022616515.1 Chloroflexota bacterium
CCCCCACCCCCCCGTCAAGCCCTTTATGCCTCCCTTTCCAAATTCCGCCCTGACTTCCCCCTAACCCCTCTATCAAGCCGTTATGAGTCTCAAGTTAATACTTAGAGATTGGTTAATCAATCGTCACATCACAGCCCGTGAAGCTACTCCCATCGCTCAGCGTAATTTCAAGCGTAAACCTATAAAAGCCCTGCACCGACGGCAGCGGACGCAGATCGGCCACTGGCGCAAAGTTGAGCGGTTCCGTAATCACCCGGCTAGCGAGCACAATATATCCGATATCAGACACGCTTACCGCTTCATCAAGCGGATAGGCCCGCACTTCATATCGAATGGCATTCGGCAGCGTAATGGTCGCCCAAAGCTGTTGCAGCGATTCGGACCCAAGTTCCGAGTCCAAGGGCAGGTTGAACGACGTGCGTGGATCACAATTGATAACTTGCGTAACGGGCGTAATCGTTGGGGCAGACAGCAAAGTGGGGACAGCGCCACTAATCACCGGCACCTGTGTCGGGACCGCCAGTGTAATGGTTGGTGCAGGCGTAGGTTCGATCTCTGACCGGAACAACAAGCCATCTGCAAACACAAATCCTGCCGCGATAAAAACCGCATTCAACACCACCAGTGTCGCCACCAGCAGCAAAACATAACGATAAGGGCTGCCAAACGTGTTGATCATCCCCCTATAAAGAGGACGCAGTGCTCCCAGGCCAAAATCGTGCAGCCAGTATCCCGGCTCATCATCCCACTCTACACGCGCACGACGAGAGGCTTGGCGGCGTTCAAAAACTTCTTCCCAGCGCGACTGCTGCCACTGTGATGCCCGGCGTATCGTTTCTTCACGAAATGAAGTTCCATCATAAGGATTGGACGATGATCGGCGGCCATAAGTCGTAAAACGCCAGCGCAGGCCGTTATACTGACGCCGCAGTTCTGCATCCGTCAGCACGTTATAGGCTTCGTTGAGCCTCTGAAATTTCTCTTTGGCATCCTCGCCTGGATTTAGATCAGGATGGTATTCTTTAGCTTTTTGCCGGTAGGCGCGTTGGATGGTTGCCGAATCTGCATCCGAATCGACGCCAAGCAGCATATAATAATCGTTGGCTGGGTCATAATCGAGGCGGGCCATCGTCAGCTACGACCGAATTTATCCTCAGCATCTGAAAACTCACGGGTATTTACTTCTAAAATCACCATGCCGCAGTTCCGGCACACATCCGCATCGACCTTGGTCAGATGCTTGAACGGTCGCCACATATTGCGCAGTTTGCGCATGCGTAAGCGACGCGGAGCCAGATAAACATTGTCAAATTTATCACTGTAATCAATCAAGTAGCCCGCGCCCAGATCGTCCGACCCACAGCGGGGGCATACCCAGCGTGCCACCGGCGAAATAGGTCCCGTATTGATTTCGGGCAATGAAGGTGGGGCTGCTACCGGAGGCGGTTTCTTCTGAGCTTCATCGGACATAAGCATTTGTTCCTATTACGTGTGGATTACAGTAATCATACTATACCAGACCCATCACAAAATTCCACAACATTGTGATGTGAACCTACTTACCACACCTGAAGTATTTAGGGCAAATAACCGGGAGAAATGCTTCAGTGATACGACTACTCGGCGGGGAAGTTCTGCTCATACTCATTATGCTTTTGTCGCAGACCAATGCCTCACTCACGACTGCCATCTATTTAACCGCCACACCCAGCCTTGAAGCCGTAGTGGAGGTCGAAGTCGAAAGTAATGTCGATTGGACACCCTATGTGGCAGAGTTCGATGATGTAGAGATGGTTCTTGTTCCGCAGGGATGCTTTATGATGGGCAGCGATGAAGAGATGATTGCTTTTGCCGAAGCACTGCCCGGCGGGTCCAGAGGTTGGGCAGATCATGAGCGTCCCACCAACGAAGTGTGCTTTGATGAACCTTTCTGGATTGATCGTTATGAAGTAACCAACGCTCAGTTTGAAGCATTCGAGGGTGTCGCCAGGTTGTCCGGTTTCTGGGGGGAGGGCGATTATCCTCGTGAGCGTGTTACATGGTTCGAGGCACGTGATTTCTGTGCGCTGCGCGATGCACATCTGCCCACCGAAGCCGAATGGGAGTATGCCGCACGTGGCCCCGACAACTTGATTTATCCCTGGGGCAATACTTATATAGCTGATTATGCGGTGGCCGACAGCACAGAAACGACCTCTGTCAGCAGTCATCCCGAAGGCGCATCGTGGGTCGGCGTATTCCATCTCAGCGGCAATGTATGGGAATGGACCAGCACCATTTTCGGCGCATATCCCTATCAGGAAAACCACGATACAGACGATGAAAGCAAAGAACGCTGGAGTTTGCGCGGGGGTGCCTATTGGGACTCGCCTTTCCTGATTCGCTCCGCCAATCGCCACCGCATCCTGCCACAAAACGCCTTTCAGGATATTGGCTTCCGCTGTGCCCGTGATTATGATGAGCACGATTAAGGCGATATATCTACTCTGAGAACCTTTTGGGCATTTGCTGCGCTATAATAAAGTCCTTTTTTGGTTACAAAGAGATATTTTCGCATGCCGGTGCGTATTCGCAGAGACCACTCTGCTCTCTATTATGGACGCGTTCGCGTCGTCGCAGTGTATTTTTGTTCTTCCTTGTATGGCTTATGTCAATGGGGCTTGTGCTTTCCGTTGTGTGGCGATTTGATTCCGTCCAGGCAGAGGTCATTGGATTCGTAAATGGACCACCCACTTCAACACCCAACGCCGTGTCGCTAGCTCGACAGGCCGAAAAAGCCTATTGGGAAGGTGATCTTGCCGCGTCTATAGATTTATATGCACAGGCCGCCGAGCTTGAACCTGATAATGTTAGCATCCTCTTTGAATATGTACGTGTTCTTGTTTATGGCAGTTATGAAGGGCAGGGATTTGTTTTCCGGGCAGAACGCGCTCTTGAAGTCAGCGAAGCTATGGTCGAACGTCATTCGAGCAGTTCTCTTGCCCGCGCCGCCCATGCTCTGGCCCTGATCGAAAATGAACGTCCCGACGAGGCCGCCGCTGAAGCCTTACGCGCCACCGAATTGGACCCGGATTGGGCCGAAGCGCACGCCTATTTATCCCTTGCCTTTCAAGCACAGAATCGCTGGAACCTCGCCCAACAGGAAGCGCAGATTGCGGTCGATTTGGACCCGCTGAGCGTTGATTCGCGCCGGATACTGGCTCTCTCGATGGCTAATACGGGAGAATGTTCGCGTGGTATTGCTCAGTTTGAGGAGGCCATCCGGCTCCATCCCCGTCTCGATGCGCTTTATTTTGAGTTGGTTCCCTGTTACACCGCGCAGGAAAATTATGATGCTGCTATTCAGGCGCTTGATCGCGTGCTGGCAAACGATCCCCGCAATGTCAGGGCGTGGACTCGCAAATGTACGACTTATTTCCGGCAGCGTGATGATAATAATGCTCAGGAATCATGCGAACAAGCCATTGCGCTTGATGCTACGTTCCCCGAAGCATATAGCCAGTTAGGTCAAGTTCAATACCTGCGGCGCAACTATGAAGGAGCCATTGAATCCTTTGAAACCTGTATTGCACTCATGGACGATCAAAACTGGCCGATGTCAGATCGCTTGGAACATTGCTATTTCATGCACGGGCTGGCCTACCAATTGCTGGATAATTGTGCCGAGGCGATGCCGCTTTTTGAAAACGCGCTTCTCGTTGAATTGACCGACCGGGGTAGAGAATTCACTTATGAGGGGATGCGGTTATGTGCCGCCAGCGACGATAGCATTACGCTGGAAGACCTGCCTACCGCACCCGTGCCAACATCGTCTCCACCACCACCCATTGGAATTTATTGATGCGCGGTTAATCAACCAGCATGTGCTTCCCAACCACATGGCCCCAGACGAAAATCTGAGAATTCAACCTCCACCGAGGATTGCAACGGGCTGCATGCATAAACCCCGATGTGCGCCGCGTCAATGGGTTGGTGCATATGAAACATGCGCATCTGGTTAAAATTCTCACCGTCCTCCGAACTTTCAATCAAAAAATCCTGCCCGCGTCGACTCAAACGATAATGCACCACCGTCTTTTCCGGATCAACATCTCTGGACGCCCAATCAGAATAGCCCAGATTGGTGACCACACTGCCCAGCCTCGCATAATGTTCATTGTCATATTCTAAAGAAGCCTTGAACCAGTTTTCGCTGTCCTGATAAATCACCACACCACACTGGTCATATAAAGCCCTCGGCGTGAAATCGGTCTTTACAGTGAATGTAAAAGTGGATTCCTGAACTGGCGTAACGAAGGCATGGGCGTTATCGTTCTGGAAACCGTAGTAAGTTCGCTGCCAGAAATCCGTCTCGGGGTCGGTCTTCATCCTCAAAATCCCGTCTTGAATCTCAAATTGGCGCGGGGCATTGATCCAACTGAAAGCGTCTAGATTCATCATTGGCTCCTTGTGTATTGGCCCATCCATTTTACTCCCCAAAATCCAATATGCCTGAATCCTCCGTATACTGAAATCGAAGTAAGGAGAAACCTGCATGCGAACTTTAATTTTAGCCGTAATGGTTGTTTGTGTTTTGTCTTTTGGATTGAATGGCGTATCTGCTCAGGATGACACGCCGATGGTCAGCGTGCGCGATCAACTGGTGGTTGACGGCGCAGTTACCATCACCGAAGCCTACAGCGCTGGTCCTGGATTTATCGTTATTCATGTCGATAATGAAGGTGGGCCGGGTCCGGTGGCTGGCTTTGCCCCCATCGCTGCTGGTCGCAGTGAAAACATCGTGGTTGAGATCGACACGAGCATGGCAACCCCTACCCTCTACGCCATGCTGCATGAAGACACGGGTGAAGAAGGTGTCTATGAATTTGGTACGGTCGAGGGCGCAGATGGTCCCGTTGCTGTGGATGGCAATGTCGTTGCCCCGTCTTTCCCCATCATTTTGATTGATGTCAGCGACCAGTTCGTGAATGAGAACACCGTAACCATCAATTCTGCTGTCTATGCGCTGGATGGCTGGGTGGTCGTGCACAGTGGTGATGCCGAAACCTTCGGCAACGTCATCGGCTTTGCCTTCATTGAAGCGGGTAACACCAGCGATGTTGTTGTCGAATTAAACGAGCCTGCTACCAGCGTACTGTGGGGAATGGTCCATGTCGATGACAGTGAAGCTGGTGTTTATGAATTTGGCGAAGTTCCCAACGCCGACGGTCCTATTGTGCTGCGCGGCGGTGTCGCCACCGCTCCCTTCTGGACCCAACCGCATGTCGCCGCGAATGATCAAATTGTCCTGCATGGTGACGGTATGGAAATGATGGATGATGCGGCCAGCCTCGTTGCCGAGAGCGTTCTGTCGGATGGCCCCGGCTGGCTGGTGGTCCATGCCGATGGCGGCGGTCAACCCGGTCCTGTATTGGGACAGACTCAAGTTGCCGCTGGCTTGAATACCGATATCGTGGTCGAACTCTCCGGCGACATTACCCCGGTCGTCTATCCGATGCTGCACACCGACACCGGCGAAGAAGGCGTGTACGAGTTTGGCACGGTTGAGGGCGCGGATGGCCCGGTCTCGGTCGATGGCAGTGTTGTTACCTTCCCGGTGAACATTGCCCCATCCATCATCATCTCCGAAACCAGCGGTTTGACCGGCTCCACTGTGATTGTTGATGGTGCGTTGATTGATGCCGCTGGCTGGCTGGTGATCCATGCTTCCAACGACGGAGCGCCCGGCCCGGTATTAGGACAGGCTCCCCTCAAGGCAGGCTTCAACTCAAATATTGCGGTTGAAATTGATGCGGAAGGTGCAGGCAGCGAAGTGATCCCCATGCTGCACTATGATACAGGCGAAGCAGGGATTTACGAGTTCGGCAGCGTAGAAGGTGCAGATGCCCCGGTCATGTTCGGCGGAGCACCTGTCATTATCCAGCTTGGTCTCGAATAGAGACTCCTTGTAGCAGGGCGGGCTTAACGGCTCGCCCTAATCAATGACGGCAATGGCATCTAGATCAATCAGGAGATCCGGCTGGGCGAGAGCCGCGACGCCAACCAGTGTAGTGACCGGAGGTTTTTCCGTATTCAAATACTCCCACAGGGTATTCATAATAGCTGCACGAACGTCCGTCGAGTAGTTTACGGTATATAATGTTATCTTGACGATGTCATCCATAGTGCCGCCTGCCGCCTCCACCACGCCCTTCATATTCTCCAATGCCTGCCGCATTTGGGCAGTGTAATCGCCTTTGCCCAGGATATTGCGGTCCATATCCCAGGCTACCTGTCCGGCGAGGTACAACGTGGTACCACCTGTCACCTTAACTACATGCGAATAGCCGACTGTTTCATGAACTGTATCGGGTCTAAGATGTTCTTTACTCATTTTGGCCTGTCTCCCATGAACGGGCACATTCTAACAGACATGGCCTCTCACGTGGTACTATGACTCGGTTTCGCTCAGGTTCTCGCTGTACCACACATGCGTCTTAGCCCGACTTCTCGTCGAAATCGCCAGTAGGTGCATACAGATCATCTGTCAACCGACACGCTGCGTTGGCAGAGTCTCAAAATAGTCGAAGACTGCTCACCATCATAGGTTGGCTAGTGTTTCAGTACTCCCTAATCAATCGCCGCGATGACATCCAGTTCAATCAGCAAATCCGGCTGGGCCAATGTCGCCACACCAATCAGGGTGGTGGCGGGTGGCTTTTCGCTGTTCAAATAGCTCCACAAAGGCTCAACAATCTGTGAGCGAATATCGGTTGAGTAATCCTTGATGTAGAGCGTCATTTTGACGATGTCGTCCATTGACCCGCCAGCCGCCTCTAGCACCGCCTTGATATTTTCTAGAGCCTGTTTTGTTTGCGCCTCGTAGTCACCCTTCTCCCCGACAATGTTGCGCTCCATATCCCAGCCAACCTGTCCCGCCAGATACAGCGTTGTGCCGCCTGTCACCTTAACCACATGGGAGTAGCCAGCCGTTGGATGCACGGTATCTGGTCGCAAATGTTCCTTGCTCATATTGCTATTCCTTCCTGATAAACATTGCCCCATAACAATACCGTGTCGCCCGCCGTTGGTTCAATTGATTTAGAATTTCCCGAATCATTCTGGCAAATTCACGTACTGCTCCAACTCCGGCAGCAGTACCACACTTTCCTGCTCATTCGGGTCAGTTCGCGCAATAATCGCCACCGCATCACCATCACTCAAATTGGCGGGCAAATGCGGCATCCCCGCCGGGATATACAAAAACTCGCCTTCCCGCACAATCAGGTGTTCGCTCAGATTCTCGCCATACCACATATGCGCCTCGCCTTTGAGCACATAAATCGTCGTTTCATGACTCTCGTGCATGTGGGCCTTAGCGCGGCCTCCCGGCGGAATGGTCAGCAGGTGCATACAGATATGCTGAGTACCAACACTTTGAGCCGAGAGGCCCTCAAAATAGCTGAAGCCCTGCTTGCCGTCATAGGTGGACTGCGGGCGGATAATCTGGCAGGTTGGTTTGGTGGTCATAAAAACTCCTCTGGTCTGAATCTGGTCGATTAATTTAGTATACCGCTCGGTACAATGTGCAATTATTTGGTTGCACTACAACAAGACATTGGGTCTTCATGTGAACTTCATTTTGCATTCCCAGACTATAAGTTGAACAATGAACGATACAAGGAGCCAAAATGATGTTCAAACGAATCCGTGTGATGATTTTCTTGATGATTGTTCTCGCATTCTCAATGAGTAAACTGACTGTCACCGCTCAGGATGGCGATCAGATCATCTGTGAGGAAACCGACGGTGAAGCTGAGGAACTTGAAGAGGTGTTCCTGTATATTGAATACAATTACACTGATGGCGACATCGGGGTGCATGGCCTTTTCGACGGCGACGGATGGTCGAAACTGTGTGTGTATGCGCCGGACGGCACCCAGATTCTTGGCGTCGCGCCGCAGGGACAACTCGGCGGTCTGGGGATCAGTGGTATTTTCTTTGAATCCCGTGAGCCTGAACTGGATGAATTTGGTGTTGAAGACCTCTTCGCCACTTTCCCGGAAGGGGAGTATGAAGTACGTGGCACAACATTTGACGGCGTAAGCCTGACAGGGGTTGCCACCTTCACCCACAATGTTCCCGCTCCACCTACTATTATCCAGCCCGCTGAGCTTGGGGAAGATGACGAAGAAGGGCGCGAAGTGATCCTGCCCCGCGAGAATTTTGTTGTGGAATGGGAACCTGTGACGGAAACGATTAATGGCGACCCGGTTGAAATTCTGGGGTATGAGGTCATTGTTACAGCGGATGATTATGTAGCGCTACATGGTTTTAACCAACCAATTTTTGATGTGCATCTACCTGCTGACCGTACCAGCCTGAGTATTTCGCCGGAATTTCTGGACCCCGGTACCCTGTACGAAATTGAAATCCTTTCGCTGGAAGCCAGCGGCAACCAGACCATTTCGCTGGGCTTTTTCACGACTGAATAGGCTTCATCTGAACTTCATGTTTCCAGCCTACACTGGTAAACAACGTGTAAATTCAAAGGATAGATGAGATGGAAAACACAACTAAACGCTTTACAATCAACCGCACCTTTATATTGGGCATCATCGCCGGTATCGCACTCGCCGTCGCAGGCATGGGAATCGTAGCTGCATCGGGCGCTGGAGATGATGACGCTGGCGAAATCGAAAGTATCGAACGTGGTGCGCTCAACGTAACCGACATTGAAGCCCGCGATGCTGTACTTGAGGCATATCCCGGCACCACCGTTGAAGAAGTCGATCTGGATACACAGAGCGACGGGTCGCTGGTGTATGATGTGAGCCTCGACAACGGCAAAGAAATCATGGTCGATGCCCGCACCGGCGCTGTTCTTGGCGAAGAAGCCGATGACGCGGATGACTCCGGCGGCGATGACGAGGATTAACTATCAATCAGTTTGACCCTACAGGCTGAATCCGGGTTCATACCATGATCGCGCCTGATAACGTTCCGTAGGGGCGCACCGACGTGTGTGCCCGCTTTCTATTTGGATGACCTATCCACTCTTAAACCGTAAACCGGGGACGGATTTAGGTGAGGGAAAAATGGATGCATGTGCTCATTGTCGAAGATGAGGCTAAACTGAGTGCCTACCTGAAGCGCGGCCTTGAGGAAGAAGGCTATGCGGTTGACCTCGCCCATAACGGCCACGACGCACTTGCCTGGGCACGCACCATGCACTTCGACATGATTGTTCTGGACATCATGCTGCCCGGTATGGATGGTCTGGCAGTCTGCCAGGCGCTGCGTGAGCGCGACATTCGTACTCCGATCCTGATGCTCACTGCCCGCGACACTGTTGATGATCGAGTCGTTGGTCTCGATGCCGGGGCCGATGATTATCTGGTTAAACCTTTCGCCTTTAAAGAATTGCTGGCTCGCTTACGCGCATTGGGCCGCCGCTCCACCGAGCAGGAAAAATCAACGGTTCTGACCGTCGGTGAACTATCTCTTGATACGGCCACCCATCAAGTCACTCGCGACGGTCAGCTTATCAACCTCGCCGCCAAAGAATACGCCGTGTTGGAATGTTTGATGCGCGAGAAAAATCGTGTCCTTACCCGCGACGCCATTGCGGACCATGTGTGGGATTACAGCACTTTTAACGAGTCGAATGTGATCGATGTCTATATCCGTAATCTCCGCCGCAAAGTCGACGACCCGTTTGATACGAAACTCATCCAGACTGTGCGCGGTGTTGGCTACCGGATTTCGGAGGATGCACCGCTTGAGTAAGCTTTACCCTTTCTGGCGAACCCTGCGCTTTCGCTTCGCCGTGTGGATTTCCCTATTCCTCTTCGTTATCTTGATTGCCTTCAGCCTCTTTCTGTATCGCAGCCTTAAAAGTAACCTGTCAGATGCGCTGGACGATTCTCTGCGCGATAATGCTGTGCAAGTCGCAACCTTTATCGACTTAGAAGATCCAAATGACGTGAACCCCCCATCCGACCGTAGCATATCGATTCGTGTATTGGACAGCACAGGGGCAGTGATCTACAGCACAGGGACCTATCAACATGTGCAACCGTCGCCCCGGATATTTGAAACGGTGCTCAACGGGCAGGAATTATTTACGACACTTGCCGACCCCTTCGATGGTGACGACAACATACGCCTGTTTATAGCCCCGCTGAGTCGTGATGGGGAGATCGTGGGCGCAGTTCAGACCGTTCAATCTCTTGATGGCATCGATGATCCGCTCGAACAACTGCTGGTTCTGCTTGAGATCAGTGTGCCGCTGTTTGTGTTGATTGTCGGCATCGGTGGTTACTGGCTGGCGGGACGTGCTCTGGCTCCCATTGACCGCATCACTGAAACCGCTGCCCGGATTTCCACCGAAGACCTCTCCACCCGCCTCGACTTGCCACCCACTCACGATGAAGTGGGCCGTCTGGCAACCACCTTTAACACGATGCTCGTCCGTCTTGAAGAAGCATTCCGGCGCGAAAAGCAGTTTACCTCCGACGCATCCCATGAACTGCGTACGCCGCTAGCCACCACCCGCACCATTGCCGAGACAACCCTCAATCGTCCGCGCTCAGCGGGGGAATATGAAGAGGCTCTCCGTGATATTCTTGAAGAAGTTTTGCGGATGCAAAGGCTGGCTGAGGATTTGCTGCATCTGGCCCGCGAGGATGGCTTTGATACTGTTCAAGAGTCAGAACGCATCAACATTGGCGAATTGTTACATGATGTTGTTGACAGCGTTCAACGTTTAGCCGAAGCGAAAGCGTTAACTCTCACTTGTAATGCCACTGAAAACCTGTTCGTGGAGGGAGATAGCGGGGCCTTGATGCGTATGTTCATCAACTTGCTGGACAACGCGATTAAGTACACGCCCTCCGGTGAAGTAACCGTGACAGCACACCAGACCGTCGATCATCAGGTGGAAGTTATCATCAAGGACACGGGTATAGGTATTGCGACAAGTCATCTACCCCACATATTTGACCGCTTCTATCGCGGCGATCCATCGCGCACCGCAGGCGGCACCGGATTGGGGTTGACCATAGCACAGGCCATCGCTCATGCTCACGGTGGCAAGCTAACCATTGAGAGCGAAGAAAACGCCGGAACCACCTGCATCTTCACGATGCCACTTGCAGCTCAACCCCACCCGGATGTCGAGTGAGGTTGAGTGCCGTGCTGAAGAGGGGTTACTCTCTAATCTGAATAAAAAAGTTGCCTCTACTGTCCGTGGTCAGGACAATCGTGTAGGTTCCATCCGATGGCAATTCAATCCCTTCGATCATGGCAGCGTCTGTCCGTTCGACAAGCAGTTCACCGGTTGTATCATCGTAGACTTCAATGAACACTGCAAAACTGTTATTTGAAATGGTGATTTGTTGTCCGGCGGTACCATTGAAGGAGATCAAGCGGCGTTCATTGCTGGATACTGCCCCGGCAATCTGCTGCCCGACTTCAATCGTGCCAAGCTCCACGTCCTCAATTGTGACCGTATCGCTGGCAGTTTCGTCCGTAGTTTGTTCAGCCTCTTCGCTGTCAGTGGTACTGGCGAGGAATTCGGCATCCGGGTCAACCGCCCACAACTTCAAACTGCCATCCAGATTCCCTGTGGCGATAATGGTCCCGTCGTTGTTGATTGCCAGACTGGTCACGAAATCGCGCTCGCTGGGGATGGTCGCTACCAGATCACCGGTTTCGGCGGACCACATTCGCACTGTCTTGTCGAATCCCGCCGAGACAATCAGGTTTCCATCCGAACTAAAGACCACCCCGTGTCGCAATTCCCCGGTGTGACCTTCCAGTGTCAGGACCTCTTCACCGCTTTGAACATCCCAGACGTGAATTAGTCGATCTTTGCCGGTGCTGTAAACTTGACTGCCATCCGGGCTGAGACCGAGCGTATACAAGGCTTGATCGTAGCGACCAAAGTTCATGTAGTGCTCACCAGTGGCAGCATCCCACAAATCGACTGAGAAACCTTCTCCTGTGATATTCCACAGATGACCAGCAGCGGTCGCAATGTATTTGCCATCGGCTGTATAGGCGATACCCGCTGCAAAATTCGTGACACTTTCGCTGATGCCCTCAAAAACGAACAACGCTTCACCGGACTGCGTATCCCAGACACGAACCGTCGTGTCGTCGCTGGTGGTGACAAGTCGGCTGCCATCCGGGCTGAAGGCCAGCCCGACGACTCGATCTTCATGACCATCCAGCACAAAACGTTCTTCACCTGTTGCTGTATCCCACAGCCGTGCTGTTTCATCTCGACTACTGGTAGCGACCAGCGTACCATCCGGGCTGAAAACAGCTTGATTGACTTGATCTTCATGCCCAACCAGCTCGAAGGCAATCTCCTGATTGGCAACATCCCAGATGTAGGCACTTGCATCAAATCCCACCGAAACAAGTTGTGTTCCGTCGGGGCTAAAGTCAAGGTCGGACACAGTAGTTTGATGTGCTTCGAGCGTCGCCAGTGCTCGCACCTGTCCGGCGTTGTCGGTGGTGATTTTGGCGAAAGCAGCGCGATCTGTCTGCATTACATCAGGATCAATGGTTTCATCGACAGCCCATACCGTTATACTGCCCAGAATATTTCCCGTTGCAATAAGATTTCCGACCGGGCTAAACGCCATACTGTCAATCAGGGTCCGGTCTTCAAACGAGGCGACCTGTTCTCCGGTCTCAACGTCCCATAGTCGCAGCGTCTTATCCTGACTGGCCGTAGCCAGCAGACTGCTGTCCGGGCTAAAGCCAATGCTGCGATGAACTTCGCGCTCGTGGGCATCAATCAGATGCACGAGTTCTCCGGTTTCAGCATCCCACAACCCCACGGTAGTGTCCTTACTACCGCTGGCGATCCATTTGCCGTCGGGACTGTACATCACCGAGAAGATGGTGTCCGTGTGCCCGGTCATCTGGTTCAGATGTGTACCTGTGGCGGCGTCCCAGATATCGATCTGCCGGTCACCCGCTGTATCGTAATTACCGGCTCTAATCGTACCGGTTCCAGTAACCAATCGCGAGTCGTCGGGGCTATAGGCAAACCCGACCACGTTGGTTACACTATCAGTCGCCTGAACCTCCAGCGTGTTTACAACCTCTGCGGTGGCGGTATCCCGGATACGTACCACCTGATCAGCACCAACCGTTGCCAGATAAGCGCCATCGGCACTGTACGCTAAACTAATGACCTCACGATTATGATCGGATAAAACGTGGATGGCTTCGCCGGTGGTCACATCCCAGATGCGAACCGTCTTATCGGCGCTTACGGTGGCAACTTGCGCGTTGTCAGGGCTGAAAGCAATCTGATTGACATTGTCCTCGTGCCCTGCCAGCACCACGACTTCTTCCATCGTCTCTACATTCCAGATGCGGGCTGTCGAGTCCTGACTGGCGGATGCCAGCAAACGCCCATCGGAGCTAAACGCCAGACTCACAACCGTTGTGACATGACCCTTGAGTTCAGCGACCGGGGTTAGTTGTGTCGCGTTAGCATGGTTAATCACGGCATAAACCGTAACGGGGTCTTGAGCAATTCCGACGCTAGCAGGCAGGGCTATTGCCAGAACCATCATCAACACCAAACAAAGCCTTAGTTGAGTAAACAAGGTGAGCCTCCCAAAAACTAAACGTCATGAAGTAGTGTTATTTACGGGAGTGGGAAGGATGTTTTTGGCTGCCGAACGCTGATCTAAAAAGGCAACCAATTACCTCTTTAAATTCTCATCATTCCCTTATGCAAACCTTAACATCTGATGAGATAGCAAACTGAACGCAATAGTGCGAAGTTGTTCGCAAAGTGGGTAGTGTGCCAGTTGCAGAATGTACTGATAACTTGTCAAGATATTACTATATTTGATAGTGGATAGGCGTGCAGAGAACGTCAAGTTGAAAGCGGCTTCCCCCACGTAATCAACGCCTCAATCTGCATCGTCAATATGCCATTTTCATCCGCATATTTTTCTAATACTACCCGCAGTTCACGGTCAAAAGCGGCGGCATTGTCCGGCGGCATGTCATCCAGCGACAGGCTGCTGCGTGAATGTTCCGCGCCGATGAACTCGTCAATTGTTTGCTGGAAAGCGATAGGAGCAGTCCGCTGTTCACCTATTTGCTCAAATAGTCCGCGTTTAGTCAATTCTTCCGACATCGAGTAAGGTTTGTATTCACGCATGGTCGAATAGTTCTTGATGAGCGCCATGCGTTCCTCATCCCATGGGGTTTTTGCACTGTGCCGCGTCAAGATTGCAATCACACCATTGCTGGTAATCATCTGCGCAAATCGTGGGAATGCTATCTCCCACTTCAGCCAGTGCAAGCTGTCTCCACCCGTAATCAGCGCATACGGCGGGTTAACTTCAACCGTCTCGGCTAATCCCAGAATCCACCGCAGGTTGGGATGGTTGCCATCCGGCAGCGTTCGCGCACGATCCAGCATCGGCTGTGAGGGGTCAATGGCATCAACATGAAGACCTCGCACAACCATCGGGCGGGCAATATCACCCAACCCTGTGCCGACATCCAGCATGGTACGTGGCTCATCGGCCAGCAGCGACTCAAGAATATCGAAGGTCTCAGGCGGATATGGCGCACGTAGATGATAGCGGTCAACAATAGATTGTTGTTGGAATCGGGCGGCGTTGTGGTCATTTAGTTGCGGGGGTTTTATCATGAAGATAAGCTCCTTATAAATACACTACCCGGAGGAAGCCGGAAATGCTCAAACGATTAATCTTGTTGGTTGCAATAGTTGTGCTGGCACTGGCAGCCTGCGATAACGATGAAGACACCGGGGAAGACCCCGAAACCTATCTGCCCAATCTTGAAAATTATCGTACGCTGGAAGGCAGCGATGTGCTTGACGCTCTTGAATCCGTTGGGGTGGAATTGGCGCAACTCGATCCCGAAACTGCCGCGACGTTGTCTGGCGTCCAGAGTTTCTATCAGTGTGCCCGTGATCTTGGCGTGGCAGAATATCGCATTTACAGCAACAATACCTTTCCCCAATCGGCGGGGGTCGCGATGGTGATTAATCTGGACCGTCTGACGGATTCGCGTTTCCTGTTGACGTGCGCCTTTGAAGGCGACGACGATCAGGGGTTTGGCCCGGACATCGAACCGTGTAACGACGTCTGGCGTTACGAGGATGACGAGGCCACCTACTGGTTAATGTATGCCGGAACAACCGCCGAAATCTGTACGGATTTTGCTAACAACATGCCGCGTAATTGATTAAACCGACCGCTTGCCAAACAGGTAAATAGTATGGACCTTCTGTAACTTTTTGCGGAAGGTCTTTTTTGTTAAACTCAAGACCGATTGTGTCTACGTTCAGAAAGAATGTGATGATGACGACCCTCACTGCATTAAAACGCGCCGATGTTCCCGAGCAGGCAAAATGGAACAGCGAAAGTCTGTTCGCCGGATGGGACGAATGGCAGGCCGAATTTGAGGCTGTATCCGCCAAGCTGTCCTCAAATTCCGATTTTGAAGGAACGCTGACCGACAGCCCGGATCGCCTACTCGAATGGTTTGAATTTCATGAAGAGATGTTGAAACGTCTGTATCATCTATCGTTATACGCCAGCACGTCGTTCGACGTGGATACCGATGACGCCGAAGCTCAGGCTAAGAATGGGCAAATCGGGTCGCTGTGGGGCCAGGAGTCGGCGCTGTCGGCCTTTGCTGTGCCCGAAATGCAGGACAATATCGACACCATCCTGCAATGGGTAGCGCAGGACGAACGGCTGGCAAATTTCGCTCACTATGTTGACAACTTACAGCGCATCAAAAAACATACTCGCTCGGCAGAGGTTGAAGAAGTGCTCGGCATGTTGAGCGACCCCTTCAGCAGTGTCTGGTCAACAGTGGGGATGTTGGCGGATTCTGACCTCAAATTCAAACCTGCCGTCGATAGTCAGGGCATTGAGCACCTGGTTATCCAATCATCCATGCCGACCAAAGATGCCGACCGCGAACAACGCCGCACCACATGGCAGAACTTCAGCGATGGCTATCTGAGCTACATCAACACCTTCGCCAGCAATTACGTCACCTCCGTCAAACAGGCTGTTTTCTGGGCGCGAGTGCGCAATTATGACTCGGTGCTGCATTCGCGACTGGCTCCCTACAACGTCCCGGTTGAAGTTTTCCATAATCTGATGGATACCTTTGCCGCTAACCTCCCGGTGTGGCATCGCTACTGGGGCGTGAAGGCGAAGGCCATCAACGTGGATAAGCTGCGTCCGTGGGACTTCGGGGCACCCAATACACCGGATGCCCCGAAGGTCACTTTTGAACAATCGGTTGACTGGATTTGTCATGGGATGCAGCCGCTGGGAGATGATTATGTGAACGTGATGCGGCGCGGCTGTCTGGAAGATCGCTGGGTGGATTACGCACCCAACGAGGCCAAAGGTCAGGGCGCACATTCCAGTTATGCTGTAGACTGTATGCCCTTTATCGTGATGAGTTTTGATGATCGTCTCGAAGGCATGAGCACACTGGCCCACGAATTGGGCCACTCGATGCATGGCTACTACATGGACCTGCACCAACCGCTCATCTATAACTTTGACATTTCGATGACGGTGGCTGAAACCGCCAGCAATTTCAATCAGGCCATGACCCGCGCCTATCTGATGGAGCACGGGCCACAGGATCGCGATTTTCAACTGGCACTGGTGCAGGAAGCCATGACCAACTTCCACCGCTATTTCTTCATCATGCCCACATTGGCCCGCTTTGAGCTAGAAGTGTTTCAACGTGCCGAAGCCGGGCAACCTCTAAACGCCGACATCTTAAACGGCATTATGCTTGATTTATACGCCGAAGGCTACGGCGATACGCTGGAAGATGACCCGGAACGCACGGGCACTACATGGGCACAGTTCCTGCACCTGTATGCGCCGTTTTACACCTTCCAGTACGCCATCGGCATCAGTGTTGCCAACGCCCTGTCACGCGATATTTTTACAGGCCAGAATCCTGATCAATATCTGGCCTTCTTGCAAGCCGGGTCGTCCAAATACCCGATGGAGCTTTTTGATATGGTTGGGATCGACATGTCCACGCCGGAGCCGATTGCAAAGGCATACGCGGTGATGGAAGGTATCATCGATCATTTCGAACACTTAGTGTCGTAGTTCTTCAGTCTGAAAAGGAAAAAACAGTATGGCAATTGCAACCACTGTTATGAAACGCGCCGATGTACCGAAAGAAACAACCTGGAACAGCGAAAGCCTGTTTGCGGATTGGGATGAATGGCAGACCGAGTTCGATGCTGTTACAGCAGAAATCCCCGCGCTGGCGGAATTTGAAGGCAAAATCAGCCAGAGTCTTGATCATCTGGTGAAGTGGCATGAGGTCGTTGAGCCGCTTTATGAACGCCTCTTCCGCCTGGGCACTTATGCCGGGATGTCGGGCGATGTCGATAACAGCGACAGCATCGCTCAGGGCAAGCGCGGTCAATACAGCGGGTTGGCTGGCAAATTCTTCGCAACGGTATCCTTCGCTGCCCCGGAATTGCAGGCATTGGGCGATACTTTGATGCAGTGGGTTGAAGAAGACGAGCGTTTATCCGGCTATAAGCACCACTTTCACAACCTGCTGCGTCAGGCCAAACACACTCGCTCCGCCGAAGTCGAAGAAGTGCTGGGCATGGTGGGCGATGCCTTTAACAATGTGTACATGACCGCCAACATCCTCGCCACCACCGACCTCAAATTCGCCAGTGCGGTCGATAGTCAGAGCAACGAGCATTCTGTCCAGCAGTCAACCGTCACACCGACCGGCATTCAAAGTCAGGACCGGGAGCATCGCCGCGCTGCGTGGGAAAATTTCTGTGATGGCTATCTGAGCCTCATCAACACCTTCGCCAGCAACTACATCACTGCCGTCAAGCAAAGCGTATTCAATGCGCGGGTGCGGGGATACGACTCGGTGCTGCATTCCCGGCTGGCCCCGTTCAACATGCCCGTTGAGGTCTACCACAATCTCATTGACACCTTCCAGAAAAATCTGCCCGTCTGGCATCGTTTCTGGGACGTCAAAGCGAAAGCACTCGGCGTTGACAAACTGCATCCCTATGACATCTGGGCACCCACCACCCCTAACGACCCCGTCGTTACCTATCCCGAAGCGATTGAGATGATCGCAAATGGGATGGCCCCGCTCGGTACAGAGTATGTGGATGCCATGCGCAAGGGCTGCCTCGAAGATCGGTGGGTGGATTATGCGTTGAATGAAAACAAGATGCAGGGCGCACGCTCCAATCGCGCTTTCAACTCGTTTCCCTTCATCATCACCAGTTACAACGATACCCTGATGAGCATGAGCGTGTTGGCCCATGAAATCGGCCACTCCATGCACTTTTATTTCGCTGATAAATACCAGCCGCACCAGTATAAGAGCGGCCTGGGCAGCAGCGTGGCCGAGACCGCCAGCAATTTTGATCAGGCGATGGTTCGCGCCTATTTGCTCGAATCCAGAGCCGACGACCGCGACTTCCAACTGGCCCTGATTGACGAAGCGATTTTCAACTTCCATCGCTACTTCTTCCAGATGCCCAATCTGGCGCGGTTGGAGTTTGAGGTGTATGAGCGGGCGGAAAACGGCAAACCGCTCAGCGCCGACATCCTCAACGGCATCATGCGCGACATCTACGCTGAGGGTTATGGTGATACAATGGCGGATGACCTCGACCGGACGCAAACTACGTGGGCACAATTCCTGCATCTCTATGCCCCGTTCTATACCTTCCAGTATTCGGTGGGCATCAGTGCCGCCAATGCCCTCTCAGATCGCGTTTTGATTCATGGTGGCGCAGAGGATTACATGAACTTCCTGAAAGCAGGTGGTTCGGCCTACACGATGGACCTGTTTAATATCGCCGGAGTGGATATGTCCAGTCCTGAACCCATCGAGAAGGCGTTTGCCGTGCTGGAAAGTTTTGTTGACCGTCTGGAAGAACTGGTGCCATAACCATATAATATCAACCAAATCCTCTGATTGGTTCGATTAGTCAGGGGATTTTTTTCTCCACGAGACGCCTGTTTTCCACCAGGGTTCTTCCCCTCCGACTATCCCACCACAGCCTTTTAGGAATTGATCCAATCATCGGGCCTTGTTAAAGTATTTTGACAACATTGATGAAAAATTGATGTATACTGAAGAATGTAAATTGCAACCAGGTGTTGAGGACACAGACGATGATTCCGCGATGTACGATGGAACACGATGGACTCGACGCATACTACGACGATTCTTTGAAGCTTGCACGAGTCACCTATCCCTCTGAGTTAAACGCTCGCACAACCATTCGGATGTACCGCTGGTTCGAAGAGATGACGGCAGTTGTCGGTCTCTCAAATGTCAAAGGCGGGTTGTTTAACTTTTGTGCCGTAACCCACTTTCACCCCAACAACTTACGAGCCGCCCAGCGCGAAAGCAAAAAGATTAACGAGAAAATGGATCTCAAGTATTTTGCCAACGCCTTTATCGTTCAAGATTTGCGTCAGGAACAGATGGTGCGTATTTCGATGAAGCTTACTCAGAATTCGGATAGGCTTCGCATCGTTCATTCAGAACATGACGGTATTCAATTCATTGAAAACTGGCACAAAAAACACGCTGCCGAGTCGTGATACCAGTTCCTCCTATATGCCCTCGCTGACGATATGTGTCACCGGCGAGGGCTTTTTCTTTAGAAATCGTATGGATCATCATTTGGGTGAGACGGTGATTGGCGGCGTCCATAGCGCAGCCAGCCAAACGCAAAGAATCCGACAAGCAGGAGCAAGGTTGCAACAGGTAGAAACGGAATCTTGTTTTCAATCTGTGCTATCCGATCCTCCATATGAGGCAACATCAGACCATTCATCTTTTCGTAGCGTTTATAATCTGCAATCGCCTGTTGACGTTCCCCACGCTCCCAGTATAAATCACCCCGCACCCAGACCGCTGTCGCGTAATATGGATTGAGATTGGCCGAGGATGTGTAATCCGTGATGGCTTCATCAAACCTGCCGAGTTCCTCATTAGCCAGACCCCGATTGTAAAACTCGATGTACCCATCAGGTTCAATCTCGACTCCGCGCCGCAGGTCTTCAAGACCTAATTCACGACGGCCTGTTTCAACGTAGAGCAAACCTCTGAGGATGTGAGCATACGGCTCTGTCGAGTCCGCTTCGATACTGCGCGTATAATGGTCAATAGCCTTTTCAAATTCCCCCAGCTCTTCGTAAGCCAGACCAAGACTACTATGAGTGACAGCATTATCTGGTTCGTAAGACAATTTTCGCTGGTAATCTTTGATAGCCTCCTCATAATCCTCCAATCCATGATAGGCCACCGCCCGCGAATGGTAACTCCAGTGATAGGTGCGATCTATACCCAGGGCCATAGGCATCAAGTTAAGACAAAAAGGGCAAAATCAGGGAGAATAGTTGTACTACGAACATTCAAGCTGAGGATGCCCTTTATGTGTACAAGCATA
>JAKEEQ010000397.1 GCA_022616515.1 Chloroflexota bacterium
CATCGGCATGATCGGTGGCTTCCATGACAGGATTGACCACGCGCTTGAGCAGGCCAAGACAGCCACCGCCAGCGGGGATCAGCCCAACACCAAATTCAACCAGTCCCATGTACGTCTCGGCGGCAGCAACAATGCGCGTACCTGCCATCGCGAGTTCCGCACCGCCACCAAGCGCACGACCATGTGGGGCCATGACGACAGGTTTAGGTGCATAACGAACTGCCTGAGCAACATCCTGTAACGCTCTGGATGCCTCGTCAATTTGGTCCCAGGCATCATTGGCCGCCATCATCGCGATCATGAAGAGATTGGCACCAACCGAAAAATGATCACCCTGATTGCCCACGACAAGCCCGTCAAAGTCGCTGTTGAGGCGATCTAATGCGGTATGGAACATGCGGATAATATCTTCGTCAATCGAATTGGCTTTGGAGTGGAACTCCAGCAGGGCCACGCCATCGCCCATGTCAATTAGACTTGCGCCTTCAAGTTTCTCAACTTCTTTGCCTTCGGCTTTCAAGTTGGTGATAACGATCTTACGCGGGTCTTTTTCGACAGCGACATAATCACCAGCGCTGGGGTCATAATAGCCAACGACAATCCCATTTTCGTCATACTCGTAGAAGGTTGATTTGCCACTGCCGAGCATTTCTTCTACCCAATCCGCGACTGGATACTCATCGGCTTTCATCCGCTCAACAGTCTGTGCGACGCCAACCGCATCCCAGATTTCAAAGGGACCCATCTCATGGGCAAAACCCCATTTATTCGCGTTATCAATATCAACAAGCGTATCGGCAATTTCGCCGAGCTTTTCGGCGGCATAGGCAAATGAGGCAGCGTGGAGATGCCACAGATATTGACCAGCCCGATCATCTTCGTTAATCATGGCCTTGATACGCTGGCCGGTATCCTCAATGTTGCGGTGTTTGCCAACACTGTCGAAGCGAACCTTGGTGGGTTCTTCGTATTGGAGTGTTTCGAGGTTGAGCGGCATATGGACTTTTTCACCGTTGTGCGAGACGGTCTTATAAAAACCCTGCTGCGTCTTGCGCCCCAGAAATCTGTTTTCCATCAGGAATTTGTAGACGTTTTCCGCACCCTCGTGTTTAATCATTTCACGCCAGTTATCCTCTGGGATCGCATCATAGAGATTTTCGGCGACGAAGACATGGACATCCACACCAACAAGGTCCTGTAACTGGAATGTCGCCGTTTTTGGATGACCAATCAGTGGGCCGGTAATCGCATCGACTTCTTCGACAGTGTAGCCGTTGTCGATGGCGTAATTCACCGCCTGACTACCGATGATGCTGATGAAACGGTTGGCGATGAAATTAGGCGTGTTTTTGGCGAGTACAACACCTTTACCGAGCCTGTTTGTCCCAAAATCCATCATGAAATCGACCAGTGCCGGGTCAGTCTCAGAATGGGGAATGATTTCGAGCAGATTCAGATAGCGCGGCGGATTAAAGAAATGTGTTCCCAGAAAATGCCTGCGAAAGTCTTCGCTGCGTCCCTCAGCGATGCCCGTAACGCTCAGGCCGGAGGTGTTGGTCGTAATAATGGTTCCGGGGCGGCGAACTGCTTCAATTTTTGCCATCAAATTTTGCTTGATTGCCATATTTTCGACGATGACTTCAATAACCCAATCGACATCGTTGATTTTGTCGAGGTCGTCGTCAAGATTGCCAATCGTGACATGGTCCGCATCCGATGGTCTGAAAAACTGAGCGGGACGTGATTTCTGTAAAGTCTTGAAATTTTCGGCAACAAGGGCGTTACGCTTGGCGGGGGGATCACCGGGTTGGGTGTCTTTGGCGGGGATGTCGAGCAGCAGGACCGGGATATTGACACCGGCTAACAACGCTGCGATTCCACCCCCCATTGTGCCGGAGCCGATTACAGCGGCTTTTCGTATTTGATATGTCATTTATAGAAACTCCTTGGGGATTTATCAAACCGTCATTTGATTAGTTGGAACGATTATACACTCTATTGACAACAGAACCAACGAGGAAAACGAGCCAGCCAAATAGAAAGATTTGATAATTCCATTTCTGCTCCGGCGGATGTATCCACGTTACGAAGCCGCCCGGCGCAAGATTAACCGACACAACACTTGAATGACTGGTGACTTTCTGCATGTTACTGCCATCCGGGCGCATCCGGTACATCACGCGGGTGTAAACGTCTATAGTGGTGGTAAAGTAAAGCCACTGTTGATCAGGGGACCACGTGGTAATTTGTTCATTGCTGCGAAAATCCGTCAGCGACTGCCTGTCTGAGCCATCAGGGCGCTGGCGATAGATATTGCCGTCCTCGAAGTACTGCCAGCCATCATTGAAAAAATAGCGCTCGCCAAGCGGGGTAAAGAAGTATTGAAGTGGACCTTTTCGTTCACTAATGCGGGTAGTCCCATCGTTTTGCAGCACGGTGATAACGTCATGATAGGGAGAGACAGAGATATAGGCCCACTCTTGATTCAAAATACGGAACTGAGGTGTTGCCAGCAAATTCGCCGCAATGCCATCTTCTGTTCTGAAGAAAAACCTGTCACCATCCGCTGACCAGCCAAGAAATTCGATGATGTTACTTCTCAAACGGACTATATTTGCGGTGTTCACGTTGATCAGTGCGAAATATCCCGTGCTGGACTGGACTGCCAGCCACTCACCATCCGGTGACAGGTTATCAAAACGGACCGAACTATCC
The DNA here is from genome assembly GCA_022616515.1 of Chloroflexota bacterium. Taxonomy (GTDB): domain Bacteria; phylum Chloroflexota; class Anaerolineae; order Aggregatilineales; family J027; genus JAKEEQ01. The sequence goes on from JAKEEQ010000397.1 coordinate 2,716, forward strand.
AGATCAAGTAGGGTCTCGTAGCCATGAATGTTGGCGCGAAATAGTTTTATTTTCCTGTCCACACTGCCGAGAAACAGTATCCAGCGTCCCTCAAGGGTCCAGATGACATTATCGGTGATGGAATCAAGCGGAAGTTGGAAGGTAACATGTCGATTATCCTCCGTGAGAATGTGCAGAGCGGTGTCGCTGCCGGTTAAACGAAAATAGGCCAGTTGTGCCCCGTTCGGCGCGAGACCCGGCTGCATAAAGCGGTAGTGAGAGAGAAGCTCTTCGGCCAGCAGTGGCTCTTTCATACCACCATTAATGCGAACCCGGTACAATGCTAATCCCCATGGTGAATTGCCGCTTTCAAAGTAGAGCCATGATCCATCCGAGGACAGTCCATAGTAATTGACGCTGTCGAGGGTGCGGCTGATATTTTCCCGCGATTTGCCATCCGCCGACATGATGAATAGCTGGCGTCCGTGAGGGGTGCCATCAATCAGCAGCATATAGGGCTGCGTCGGGTCGCGACGGGCCAGCAGCATGGTTGCCGATGTGACCAGAAGCCACAAGCTTAACACCCGAAATGTCTGAACAAACAAAGTATCCCACTCATTTGTCATAGAAAAAAGCCCTCCGGCGCGGGGAGGGCCATAGGCATCAAGTTAAGACAAAAAGGGCAAAATCAGGGAGAATAGTTGTACTACGAACATTCAAGCTGAGGATGCCCTTTATGTGTACAAGCATA
>JAKEEQ010000398.1 GCA_022616515.1 Chloroflexota bacterium
CCTCCGGTCGTTTTGATCGCCGTCAACGTGAAGAAGAGAAGAAGGACGAGGCCAAGACATCACCCTTTGCCCGCCGCACCCCCGATAGTAAGGAAGAAGAAAAACCCGTCTCTGGTCGCTTCGGACGTGGACGTGACGAAGCCGCTGAAGAAAAAGAGGCCAAGCCAGCCTCCAGCCGCTTCGAGCGTCGTGAGCGTGAAGAAGAAAAGCCCAAAGACGAGGCCAAAGCATCACCTTTTGCCCACCATACGCCTGACACCAAAGAGGAAGCCAAGCCAGCCTCCGGTCGTTTTGGTCGTGGACGTGAAGAAGAGAAGAAAGACGAAGCGAAAGCATCACCCTTTGCCCGTCGCACCCCTGATAGTAAGGAAGAAGAAAAACCTGTCTCAGGCCGCTCCGGACGTGGACGTGACGAAGCCGCTGAAGAAAAAGACGTCAAGCCAGCCTCCAGCCGCTTCGAGCGTCGTGAGCGTGAAGAAGAAAAGCCCAAAGACGAAGCGAAAGCATCACCCTTTGCCCGCCGTACACCAGATACAGGCAAGAAGGAGGAAACCAGGCCGGATACGGGTCGTGCTGGTCGCCGCCGGAATAGATTGGAAGCACAGGTATCACCCTTTGCTCGCCGTACTTCGGACAGTGAAGAAGAAGAGAAACCTAAACCTGCCTCCAGCCGTTTCGAACGTGACCGCGATGAGACCGAAGAAGACGAAGATGAACCACAGGTCACCAGCCGCTTTGGCAGGCGTGTACAGCAAGCATTCAGCGAGGAAACGCAGCAGTTTGAGCCAACGCAGCGCATGAAAGCTGCCGACCTGACTGACGATGAAGATGAAGCGCCTGCTAAGCCAGCACGTCCACCCGGTCAGTTTAAGCGCAACGAACGCTCATCTCGAACTGAAGGTCGACGACGGGACACCGATACCCTTCCCGAGCCGTCGTTAATATTTGACGACGAGCCACCCGACGATGAATCAGGTGGCGAAGACGATGTTGAATATGTCGATTTCGATGACGTTTAAAGTTTTCCTTCAAGAAAATTTTGCAGGATACGCGGGCCATGCTCGGTCAGGATGCTCTCCGGGTGAAACTGGACGCCCACCACCGGATATTCCTTGTGTTTCAGCGCCATAATTTCCCCGACTTCGGTGAACGCTGTCACAGTGAGACACTCCGGCAGCGGCTCCTCAACAATTAGGCTGTGATAGCGCGTCGCCACAAATGGACTGGGTACACCCATGAACAACGGTTGGTTGCGGTGATACACCTGCGACGTCTTGCCGTGCATCAACCGTTCCGCTCGCACCACTTTTCCGCCATAAATTTCACCGATGCACTGATGCCCAAGACACACACCCAGCGTTGGTGTCGAAGCTCCCAGCTCAAACATCACATCACGAGAGACGCCGCTGTCTTCCGGTCGACCCGGACCCGGCGAAACCACGATATGTGATGGATTGAGTTTTTTAGCCTCGTCCAGCGTCATTTGATCGTTGCGGACAATATGCATCTCCGCGCCCAATGAACCCAGCAGTTGGACAAGGTTGTAGGTAAAACTATCGTAGTTATCAATTACCAGAATCATTTAGTCAAACCCCCGTTCTGCCAGAGTTACCGCTTCGGCAAGTGCCTGTGCTTTGTGGTGTGTTTCCTCATATTCGCGGATCGGATCACTGTCCGCAACTAATCCCGCCCCGGCCTGAATATAAACCATCTTTCCCTTCATCGTGATGGTGCGAATGGTGATGCAGGTGTCCATGCTGCCGCTGAAACTGAAATAGCCCACTGCTCCGGCATATGGACCGCGCCGGTCCGGTTCCAACTCGTCAATGATCTCCATCGCCCGAATCTTGGGCGCACCGCTGACCGTTCCTGCCGGGAAGGTTGCCCGCAGCAAGTCAAAGGCATCCATACCATCCCGGATGTCGCCCTCCACATGCGACACAATATGCATCACATGCGAGTAGCGTTCGATAACCATCAACTCCGGCACATGCACCGTGCCATATTTACACACGCGCCCCAGATCATTTCGCCCCAGATCCACCAGCATTACATGCTCGGCACGTTCCTTGGGATCGGCTAGCAGACTTTTTTCCAATTCCACATCTTCATCCTGCGTTTTGCCGCGCGGGCGCGTACCGGCAATCGGGCGCACACTCGCAACCCCATCTTCCAGCCGCACCATCATCTCCGGTGAGGCCCCGATTACATTAAAATCCTCACCATCGAGTTCTTCAGGAAAGTGGAAAAAGAACATGTAGGGAGCTGGATTCAGCATCCGCAGCGAACGGTAGATAGCGAACGGTTCAGCTTTTGTCGTGCGGCTCAAGCGCTGTGAAAGCACAATCTGAAACGCATCTCCCGCCGCGATATATTCCTTGGCGGCACGCACCGCATCCTCAAAGCCTTCTTGCGAGAAGTTGGAATCGAGTTCAGTACCGTTGATACCCGGAGCGGGAGGAATATCGGGCAGTGGCTGGCGCAATCGTGTGACCACACCTTCAATACGCTGTGCGGCATCGTGATAGGCAGCCTCAATGTTGCCTTCATCGTAGGCATTTGCCAGCACGATAATCTGTGTCTTGACGTGATCGACAATAACTATCGTATCGAAAATCATGAACAGCACATTGGGCAGTCCCGTAACATCGGGAGCGGCCTGCGGGAGGCGTTCAATCTGGCCCACAATATCATAGCCCAGAAAACCAACCGCCCCGCCCGTAAAGCGAGGAAGATTGTCGAGTTGAACCGCGTTAAATTGGGCTAATTCAGCTTTGATTGCCGCCAGCACATCGCCATCCGGCGAGGCATCTGGCCGTAGAATTTTGCGGGGTCCGACACCAATAAACGAATAGCGGCCTACCTGCTCGCCACCTTCAACACTTTCCAGAAAAAAAGCTGGCTCATCGGGACGGAACAACTTCAGAAATGCAGAGACCGGCGTTTCAAGGTCAGCGGGTAACACGCGATAAACGGGCACCAGGTCACCTTGTTCGAACAACGCCGCCATATCCTCAAAACGAGGGTACAACCGGGTGAAATCGCGTACAGGCGCGGAGGTCATAATAGCTCCTCGAACAATAACCAGAAATACAAAAACCCTGTTCGTTCCGAGACGAGACAGGGCTTCCCGCGGTGCCACTCGGCTTAAACCTCCTGCTGAGGTTTCTCTCTGGTGGAGTCATATAACGGTGACCAGCCGACCAAAACTACTAACACCACGAAAAGCGTTCGCTCTGGTAACTCCTCGGCCCATTCAATCTGCTAGCCTGTATCGCCTTTCCACCCGCCAGCGACTCTCTAAAACAGTCCATACAAATCTACTTATCCGACTCAACGTTCTTGGCACTATTCACTTGAATACGAAAAAATAGTAGCAAAGCCTGACCATATATGTCAACAGGAACACCTTGTAATGATTCGCCAAATCCAGAAATTATTTGAGCAGAACCCCATTATTCAGCACACAATCCACCATCCAGCAAAATACACAATGCGCCAACTGCTGTGGGGTATCGTTCCTGTGTCATGGTCACTCGCCGCGCTTGGCACGGTCGCTATCCTTGAAGGATATTATTCACTGGTCAGTTTTCTGTGGTTTGTTACATGGGGAGTGATGGTTTTCAGCCCGGTCGTTATCGCCGGGGCCACCGCCCAATGGATGGTTACCGAAATACAAACAGGGCAATTCGAGTTGTTATATCTAACGACAATGGCGGATGATAAATTCATCTGGGGTTATGTCATCAGCATGTTATATCGTATGCGCTTGCTCATCGCTGTGATGGTTGCCATCATGCCGTTGCTGGTTATCAGCACATTTTATATCCTCATCCGGCTAAATGTTGTGGTCACGAATATATCGCCCTTCATCCAAGCAACCCCACCGTCCCGCCTTGAAATTTTGCTGCCAACCAGCGTCTTCATGATACTGACGATTGGCATGTGGGGGGCAAGTGGACTTGGCGCTGCCGCCGGGGTCAGTTATGCTTTACGATACCGGCAGCGCAGCATGGCGATTATGGTATCTATTATTTCCACAACCGTTGCCATGTTGCTGCTTACCAGCGCGGTGTGGTTTGCCCTGCTGCTGCCACAGGCGGCCCAGGTGTCGATAACGATCTGTTCCCCGGTGATTTTTGTCGTGTTTTTCGTCCTGATCTGGGACTATATGTTGCGGCGGGCACGTTTGTCCGTTCGGATGCCTTCTGAGGAGTGATGATGGAATTGAGCGAAAGCGGCAAACAGTCAGGCTGGCGCGATTACGCGGCTTCAGAATGGGATCAGCGCAAACCCATCACGTGGCTGCACGACTGGGATTTCTGGAAATACTGCGCCGATAAATTCGCGCAGAATGGCCCCATCCTTGAACTGGCCTGCGGCAATGGTCGCATCACCCGGCAGTTGGCACTGGCCGGATTCGATGTGGTGGCCGTTGACATCAATCCGCATTTTCTCAATCGCGCGGTAGACGCCATACCCGCCGAACTACGTTCAAAGATAAATTTTCATCTTCAGGATGTCGTTCATCTGGCACTCGACAAGCAGTTTCATCTGGCAATGATGGCCGATTGGGCTTTCCCCGCTATCTTAACCCAATCCGACCAGCGGCAGTTTTTAAAGCACCTGCATCACCACCTGCTGCCCGGCGGACATTTTGCCTTTAATACTCCATTTGCCACAACCCGCCAGTTGGGGTTAATATCTATGGATGACAAACTGGTATGGGAGCAAGATTCAAAGCGAACATTTGATGCCCTGACTCAAGTAGAAACGAACGCCACCAGCCCGTACCCGATTCGCCTGCGCCATAACACGCTGGATGACATCCGCCTATTGGGCGAACTGGCGGGGTTTAAAATAGCCGAGCAGTATGGTAATGTGGACCGGCGACCGTTGCTGGGAGTCGAGGGTGATGATCTAACTTTAATCTTGCGAAAAACCTCCTAAAATGTGGGGGAATCAGTAGTTCAGAATTGAAAAATCTGAACACTTGTTCTATAATTATAAGGCTAGATGAAGCTCGAAAAGGACACGCGACTTATGTACCAACATATAACCATCATAGGCAATGTGGGACGCGACCCTGAAATGCGTTATACCGCCGAGGGTGTGGGTGTCTGTAGTTTCACTGTCGCTGTAAACAAACGCTATAAGCGTAGCGATGGTCAACAGGTTGATAAGACCACATGGTTTCGCGTTTCCGCGTGGCGTCAGTTGGCTGAAGTGTGCAGCCAATATGTCCACAAAGGTATGCAAATCATGGTCGCGGGTGAAGTTGAAGCAAATGCTTTTACGGGCAATGATGGGCAACCGCGTGCGTCTCTTGAACTGACTGCCCGTGACATTAAGTTTCTGAGTCGACGCGATGATGCCGGAGGCGATAGCTATGAGGGTAGTGAAGAATACGCCGCCGAGGATGTTGACGACATCCCCTTCTAAATCTAAGTAACCTAACAAAATTCCCCCGCTTCGTTCGGGGGCATAGGCATCAAGTTAAGACAAAAAGGGCAAAATCAGGGAGAATAGTTGTACTACGAACATTCAAGCTGAGGATGCCCTTTATGTGTACAAGCATA
>JAKEEQ010000036.1 GCA_022616515.1 Chloroflexota bacterium
AATGTCCCTGTCGAAATTGAAGTCGATGGCGCAGTGCGTCCGATTGAACCCGGCGCGGCCTATGATGAAAGCGCCCGCATCTTGAGCGAGGCCAACATCATGAACGAACACGCCCGCACCCTCCGCGAATGGGCGCTGTTTGAGTTTGAAAAAGGCGAGGGTGATACAGCGCTGGAAAAGTGGCAGCAGGCCCGCCAGATTTATGAAAAGATTGGCGCAGATAAAGAAGTGGCACAGATGCCTGTCACTCCTCCGCAGTTAAAGCGGGAGTAGGGCGGTATAAGAATCTTATTCCGACAACCTGCGAAGCACGGTTTTGAGTTCGGCTATCGTCAACATGGTGTCGCGCTTATGGTGAATCATACGATGGCAGTTTGAGCATAGCGGCACAACATTTAGTATTGCTTGATGTATGGCCTGTTCAATATCTTCATCCTCATAAGAAAAAATGGGTTTGGTGTGATGGATTTCGATGAAACCCGCGCCATGCTCACCATACACCGCTTCAAAATCAAAGCCACACACGTCACACCGGATACGCCCTTCGTGTGTGTAATATTCTATAGCTAATTCACGCAGTCGCCTTGAACGTTCATATATTTTGAGCTTGACAACCTTCTGACTACCCTCAATGATGTATTCGGGGTTACTTTCGTCGCTCAATAACACAAAAGGTCTTTGAAGCGGTGTATCCGGTTCAGGGGCGGTTGCGATGACATCAACCGTGTTGGCGTAATCGAAGCCTTGGCTGATGACACTCGTTAGAAGATAACCATACTCGCGCAAATAGGCTTGACCGTTTGCGGTAATGTCCCAATCTTCGTCTTTGTCACCTTTCGTCGCCAATCCCAAGGTTTGTAATGTCTTATGCGAGTTGAGATTACGAACTTTCTGTGTGAATTTTGTATCGCTCCGATGCTCAAGGAGTAAAGCATCTTCCCCGGCTGGTTTGAGCAATTGAACTAAACAGGCTATCAACTCCGACGTTGATAATCTGCCACCAGCCTCATCAATACAATACAAAGCAGGCAGAATCAATTCGCGTTCGCTAATTCGTTGTGCCATGATGTGTCTCAATAATTGGTGATTAAAAGATGGATGGTATCTCGGTTATTGCGTTCTTTTACCGTATACATATAGGTCTTATCGAATGGTTGGATGTTGAGATCAGCATCGGTGTACAGTGACAAAATATACTCTGTCGATTTGATAATCAGCATAAAGTTCGCTTGGCACTCATGGACAAGGAAATGCGCTAATCGTGCTTGGTCTGCTTTGTCAAAGGGATTCTGGTCATAACTGCTAAATTCAGTGTCATAAGGTGGATCCAGAAAGATAAAATCCCCGGCTTGGGGCGGGTGCCTGACGAGAAAATCTGCAAAATCCAGATTCTCGAATTGGGTGTTATTCAAGCGCTTCTGTAAGGCTGAGTCGCGCAATCTGGCAATCTTGGTAGCGAAGTTTTTCCGATTATAACTGAGACCGCCATACGGGATATTGAAATGTCGCTTTTTATTAAACCGGAACATTGACGCATAAGCATGTTCTCGAATGAAGAAAAACAGGGCGGCGTGCTGGCCGGGAGTAAGTTTCAATTTTCCTGAATAATTGTACAGATGGCGAACATAATAGTAGAAGCTCCCCTTGAGAGCGCCTTCCAAATTATCCACAACATCATTTTCTGGCAATTCGCCTTTCTTCATTTCGAGCTTCCTCATTCGCGTCATCTTGTCAATCAACGATGTGCGAATTGTGTCGATGAAAAATTGAACGTCATGCCCAAGCTGTTGTGTGAGCATATTTGTTAATCTATCGTTCTCAGCCGTAATGAGTTCGACAACCTGTTGTTTCAATTGCCTTTCGGCCATTTCATACGTCCGGTATTCAGAATACGTGCAAATCAGAGAGGCACGATTATCAAAAATGACTTGTTCAAGTCCTCTCCAGTACGCATCAATAAAATCAAGCAGGCCGAAAAACAACTTGTCAGTTGTAGCAACCATCCGGTAAAGCAAGATAAGGTCAGAAGATTTGTCATTCACATAAGCTGGAATATCATGCGGTATGGTCAAGTAGACAGCACCACCCCCTAGAAACGGCTCAAAATATCGTTTGATATGGGTTGGCATGGCTGGGATGATAACAGTCAATTCATCCTGCTTGCCCCCGGGCCACTTTAAGATTGGGTCCAATTTTGCTTCGGGTACTAATAAATCCATTGGTATCCAGTCAAATGTATAGTGTTAGTACAAAAATTCTAAACCAAGTAACGGGATATGACCAGCCAATTGTGTTAGAAATCGGCTTGGTTTTTTGTGCTTATTTTTCCCCGCACGCCTCATCAACCATCTCCTGTATCAAGGGCGTGAGCATCTCGGCGAAAACACGGTTGCCTTCCGGGTTGAGGTGGATGTCCACATAGCTAATCTTGTAGGGTGGATAAGTGTAGGGCTGAATGTCATAGCCCTCTTCGCGCAGCACATCGACAATCGCGTAGTGGTCAAACGAAATCACCTGCACACGCTCATCGGATGTGATGGCCTGCATATCGCTCAGGAAATGCTGCATTTTCTCCGAATCCAGCGGCGGGATTTCCTGTGTAAACGACTCCGGTTTGCGCCCGTACAAAATGAAGCTGAGATAACGCACCAGAAAGGGCATATTGGTCGGGTTCTGGCCGGGGAAGGCTTCGGGGTCGGGATTGAGTGTTGGCTCAATATCGTTATCAATCAGTAAATAGAGGTAGGCATCCGCATCCGGGAAGGCATTTTTGCTGCCCAACACATTGTCGCTGTTGTAGGTACTCATGCCCGTGTTGATGAAATACACATCGGGGAAGGCCGCCGCCAGATGGTTTGCCCATGTCTGGTCATCATTTACCCCATGCCCGAAGAGAACTGAATCGCCCAGCAAAACCAGTGTGCAATCCGCATCCGTATCGGTATTGGGAGTCACGCGCACCCCGTCCTGAATCGTGGCGCTCCAATAGCTGAATTGGTGTTCGCCATCGCGCAGGACATAACGACGCACGGGGTCAAGTTCAAATAGCTGGTTGCCGATTTTCAGCACATCGTTGAAATAGCTCAGTCCCCATGGGTCAATGGCGGCCAGCAGCACTTCCAGCAGCAGCACGGTTGTCCCGACTATCAGCAGCGCCCCGCCAAAGGCTTTCAACTGCCGCCGCAGCCGCCACCAGCGCCGTCTTGGGAATGTGGTCATGGTTTTGATACCCTTAATGTGTAGGGGCGAACCTGTGTGTTCGCCCGTGTGGTTGATTGCGGGAGCGCACGCAGGCACTCCCCTACACTGTCTATTCGCCTTATACCTATCCTCGGCACTCAGAACGCAGCACTCAGCACTACCTATGGCACTAATACCCACTTGCCCTTGGCCTCACGCTTTGCCAGCGCATTCAGGGCATCGGCGGCCTGGGCCAGCGGCAGTGTGCGGTCAATATGCGGCTTGAGTTTGCCTTCACCGTACCAGTTCATAAGCGTTTGAAATGAGCGCTGTATCACCGCTGGATTATTCAACGTGTATGCGCCCCAATACAATCCCACCAGCGAACTATTTTTCAGCAGCAGGCGATTGACAGGCACTTCGGGGATACGTCCGCTGGCAAACCCAATCACCAGATAACGCCCTTCCCATGCCACACAACGTATGGCCGCATCAAAAGCATCGCCACCTACCGGGTCGTATATCACATCGGCATAGCGCCCGCCGGTGATGGCTTTCACCCGTTCACGCAAATCTTCCGTCGTGTACTGGATAGTATAGTCAGCCCCATACTGGCGTGTGACGGCTAACTTGCCTTCACTGCTGGCAGCGGCAATCACCGTCGCGCCCAGCAGTTTGCCGAGTTCTACCGCGGTCAATCCCACACCCCCGGCGGCCCCCAGCACGAGCAACGTTTCGCCCGCGTTTAAGTGCGCCCGATGGGTGAGCGCGATATGTGAGGTGCCATAGGCAATTGGGAAAGCCGCGCCGTGTTCATAACTCATGTTATCCGGCATTGGCAGGGTCAGCGCCGCGGGGACGACAACTTCTTCCGCGAAGCCGCCGTAATTGACAATGCCGATTACCCTGTCGCCGCTTTTGAACCCGTCAACGCCGCCGCCAACCTCGATTACCTCCCCGGCCACTTCCAATCCGGGGCTAAAGGGAAAATCGGGTTTCAACTGGTATAGCCCCTGCACCATTAGCACATCGGGAAAGTTCACGCCGCAAGCCCGCACACGCACTTTAATTTCTCCGCCGCGCACCCGGGGGCTGTCGATATCCGCAAAGGTGAGTTTGTCGGGCGCACCAAATTCATGACACACGATGGCTTTCATGGCGAGTCCTTGTGGTTGGTTTTGGTCATTAGGTATGAGTTATTGCTATTGGGTCAATCATACCCTTTCAACCGGATAATTGCGCGGACGTTATCGGGTGTGGCATCGCGCCACATACCACAACAGACGAACACACAGGTTGATAGCCGTCAGGATAAGCATTAACGGTTCGATTTTCCCGCATTTTTTGCGGGAGGGTCACAGACCCTCCCCTACGATTGTATCCGGTTTCAGGCGTAGGGGCGGGTTTCAAACCCGCCCGTTTCGGTACAATTAACCGTTAACCTGATGTGTATCAACTACTGTGTTCGCCCTGAAAGCTAAATTAGGAAGTGACCATGCAAAATATCGCCACACAACGACTCCAAAATCAACAGATTGAATATCCGCGGCTCAAGAACCCCGCCGAGATATTGTCATGGATGGGAGCCATTCAAGGGCAGGATTATCCGGGCGCGAAATGGTCTATTGGTCTGCGATTACCGGGGAGTACCGATGCTCAGATTGAGCAGGCCGTCGCCGACAAACAGATTGCCCGAACATGGCTGATGCGCGGAACACTCCATCTGGTCGCCTCAGCCGATATAAGCTGGATGGTGGAACTACTGGCCCCACGCATCATCGCAATAAGCCAGCCGCGTTATCGTGAACTTGAATTGGATGAGCAGACATTCCTGCAAAGTAACGATGTGCTGGTGAAGGCATTAGAGGGCGGCCAGCAGCGCTCGCGCAAAGACTTGTTTGTGGTTCTGGAACAACACGGCATCTCGACCAAGGGGCAGCGCGGAGTCCATATTTTGCATCGCGCCTCGCTGGACGGGCTAATTTTTCAGGGTGGGATGCAGAGCAACAATAACCCGTACTTCATGCGCTTTGATGAAGCCCTGCCTGATGTCAAGTCTATGCCGCGGGATGCAGCGCTGGCGGAATTGGCACGGCGTTACTTTACCAGCCGCGGGCCAGCGACATTGCAGGACTTCTTGTGGTGGTCGGGTTTGCTGGTGGGGGATGCGCGTGCGGGCTTGGAAGCCGTGAAATCCGACTTGCTTGAGGAAACAATCGCAGGTATATCCTATTGGCGATCCGCAAACGCTATGGTTGCCCAATCACCCGGTTCGCCATGCGTCTATATTCCCCCGGGTTTCGATGAATATCTGCTAGGTTATAAAGACCGTGATGCAGTGCTGGGTCCGCAGCACGCGCTCAAAGTTTGTCCCGGCAAAAACGGCATCTTTTTCCCGACGATTGTGATAGATGGCCGTGTGGTTGGAGTCTGGAAACGGACTATCAAGAAGGACAAGGTGGTGATTGACCCACAACCATTTACCTCACTCACCGAAGTTGAAGAAACTGCCTTCATTGCGGCAGCACAACGTTTCGGGGAATATCTTGAACTGCCTGTCGCATTTTAATCACGGGGAGCAAGTATGACGAATATCGTATTACAACGGCTTCATAATCAGCAGCTTGTAGGCACGAAATTACAATCACCTACCGAAGTCGTCGCATGGTTTGGCGCTGTGCAGGCTCAGGAATATGCCCTCGCAAAATGGGCGCTCAGTCTGCGCTTGCCAGGTGTGACCGATGCCGATATCGAGCAAGCCTTCACTGATGGGGCTATCCTGCGTACCCATGTTATGCGTCCCACATGGCATTTTGTCGCGCCATTCGATATTCGCTGGTTATTGGCGCTCACTGCCCCGCGTGTCAATCAGGTCAATGCCTATATGTATCGGCAACTCGAATTGGATGAGACGATTTTTGCACAAAGCAACACTATCATTGCCAGCGCATTGGAGGGCAGTAAATACCTGACTCGTTCGGAACTGGGTTCGGTGCTGGCGCAAGCGGGTATTGTCGCCGAGGGTATCCGACTTGGTTATATCGTTCATCGTGCTGAGTTGGACGCGGTTGTATGCAGCGGGCCGCGTCGTGGTAAACAGTTCACGTATGCGCTGCTGGATGAACGTGCACCACAGGCGAAGGTTTTGGGACGTGATGAAGCACTTGCTGAACTGACGAAGCGCTTCTTCACCAGTCATGGCCCCGCGATGATAAACGATTTTGCATGGTGGTCAGGGCTGACCGTGGCCGATGTCAAAGACGGGCTGGAGATGGTGAAACCGAATATTATCCGGGAGGTGATAGACGGCAAGGAATATTACCTTTCGTCCTCCGCACCAGACATACAGGATATGCCGCTGACCGTGTTTTTGCTTCCGGTTTATGATGAGTTTGGCATTGCTTATAAAGACTACAGCGGCATGTTTGACCCGGCTCATACGGAACGGGTGACAGGCGACTCATTCACCTCGAACATCGTCATCAATAGTCAGATTACCGGCACATGGAAGCGAACTGTAAACAAGGATTCGGTGCTGATTGAAACACATCGTTTCAGGTCGTTGACCGCTTCCGAAGAAGATGCGCTGGTTGCTGCCATACAGCGCTTTGGAGATTTCCTCGATATGCCTGTGACGCTGGCGTAAAAACAACAGGCGACTCACCCGGAGTCGCCTGTTCATCAACTATTGTCGATTGAATTTCACTTGCTGTAATTTATGCGCCTTCGCACACTTCATCGTCTTCGTTGCCGGGGATGTCATCAGGGCCATCGGCATCGCAGGTGTCGTCTTCGTCGTCGAACAGGAAGGTGATATCAACACCAAGGTCATCGTTCAGTTCCCACGACACGGTGCCGTCAACAGCAACCAAGATGAGCAGGTCGTCATAAGCCAGCACATCATTGAAATAGATGTTCATCTGGAAAACGTCGTGGAACGTGCCATCGCCGTCGCGGTCTTGATTCCCCAGATAGAAGATACGAACTTCCCATTCATCCGTGAGGTCAGTATCAAATGTTTCAAAGCTGTCTTCACTGACTACCAACACACCAATCAGCGCAACAACATCCGCAGTATGGAACTCGATAATCGGTGAGCATCCGCCTTCTTCACATTCGCCGTAGATGCTGACAACACCCATCTTCGGCAAGATGAAGATTGCCAGCCCAAGGCCAATGTCATCAGTCCGCGATTGCACACCGGGCGGACATGCACCGGGGCTATCGCCGTGCCGGTCCATGTGTGTATCAAACGCATTCTGGCTGCCAACTGTAATCGTGTGGGCTGCTTCGGGGTTGCCGGGCGGGTAGTGGCATAGGGTAAAATCGCCCCCTTCATCATCGTCGCCAGTTTGATCGCACGAGACCGACACAGTGAACGTACCCTGATTCACAGTTACGGTAATCACCGCACCCGTAACATCGGCAAGGAATGTGTGGGTGTAGGTCGTGCCGGTTTCACCAGCAGAGACAACAGTGCCATCAACACTGATGTCGTAATTATCACCGGCTGCCATGGTGCCATTGACGACAAAGGTAATCGATTCATTTGCAAAAAAATCGCCTGTGTAGCTGCCAAGGGTGAAATCATTTGCTAGGTCATCACAGCCCGGGCTAACGTCCGTCTGTGCCGAAACTGCCGGAATGAAGATTGCGGTAGTGACGAGAACCAAAATTGAGAACAGTATGGAAAACTTACGCATACCAAATCCTTCCTGCTAAATGAACTTGCTTTAGTGACTTCTTTAGTGTTTGTTGGAATAGACCACTTTGTCTACCCTCCACTCACAATACCGCCGCAGCACAGACAGACGTTACAAATGATATTGCTGCTGTAACAGCATTGTAACGCTGTCAGGCGTGATGTTAGAGAATCATAACCGGGGAGGGCGAGGTGTCATGCTCCCATCACACCGCAGATGGGCGCTTGCCAGTCCAACCTGCTGTGGTCGGCAATCATGCTGTCAATAGTTGTCGCAAGGTCGTCCGGGAATGGTGAGGTCTTGCGTGCTTCCAAATCGGCGTGTGTAGAAACAAACTCAAATGTGTTCGATAATTCATGGCGTGTATCATTGACGATAAAC
>JAKEEQ010000399.1 GCA_022616515.1 Chloroflexota bacterium
GAATGTGCCTGCAACCAGTAGCCAGAAAGCGAACCCATTCAAGCGCGGAAATGCCATGTCCTGAGCACCAATCATCAGCGGGACCAAATAGTTCATTAACGCACCGCCGCCGATGATAATCGCCTGCACCATCAACATCCCATGCTGAGTCATATAGACGTTGTAGGTGTCTTCGCTGAGAAATTGCAAACCTGACTGAGCAAGTTCGGTGCGGAAGGCCATTGCATAGAAGCCACCAAGTCCCATGGTCAAAAGGGACAACACACCATATTGAATACCAATAATTTTGTGATTGGTATCCATGCGGAAATACCGAGTCCAGCGCGGCATTCCCTCACGCGGGTGATAATGTCCATCGGATCCTTTGCGGCCAACTGCCCAGAGCATCCAATCTGTCATCGAACCCACACCGATTAACAAACCAAAGGCAAAGAAAACCGCAGCAATAGCCAGCGGCACCGCAACCGGAGTACCCGGAGCAAAGACGGTTGCTTCGG
Organism: Chloroflexota bacterium; assembly: GCA_022616515.1. Lineage (GTDB taxonomy): Bacteria > Chloroflexota > Anaerolineae > Aggregatilineales > J027 > JAKEEQ01. Next base: position 498 of record JAKEEQ010000399.1, read on the forward strand.
TGACCAACTCATCGGTCCACAAATCCCAGAGTACAGGCCAGCCGCGTTCATAGCCCAAAATGTCCCGTACGAGGTCTGTCAGGAAGAATCCCAGCACCGCACTGATTGCACCCAGGATAAATCCCCGAACCACTCCTAATCTGAAGATAATAAAGAGAGCTTTCATTTCTTAGTACCTTTCGCCCTATTCGGCGGCGTTCTCAAAGCCAACACAGTAGTCGCCTTCTTCCGGTAAAGCCCCACTCTCCGCCAATTCCTGACAGCCTTCATCAGACTGTGCTTTGACAAAAGCCACAATCTGGGTAAGTTCCACTTCATCAAACCGTTCACCAAAATCTTGCGGCATCACATTTTCTCGAAACGGTGGATCAGCCGCAGTGACGTGGTCGTTGGGGTTGATGATTGAGTTTATAATATACTGTTCGTCGGCAATGATTGTTTCACCGTTGGTGAGTTCGCGCTCGCTGCCATACAGCCCCTGCCATGTCGGGCCAACCGGACGGCTGCCATCAAGGGAGTGGCAGGATACGCAGTTGGTCTCGTAAATACTCTCACCGGCAGTGACAGGGTTAGCAAATCTCGCCAGTTGTTGGGAAATCCACTCAGCGTAGTCATTCTCATTCAGGACGCGAACGTTTGCGATCATTGCCCCGTGTCGTGTACCACATAGTTGGTTACAAAGCATACGATATTCGCCGGGTTGTGAGGGTGTCAAGCGCAGTTCTGTAATGACGCCCGGCGCAACATCGCGTTTAATCCGCATTTCGGGAATCCAGAACGAATGTATGACATCTACTGCTGTCATTTCAAATACGACAGGCTGGTCAACCAGCAGCACCAATTCTGCGCTGGAAAAACCTTCAAATTCTTCATTTTCAGGATGTAACTCTTCTGGAATGGTCTCCAGCGGATAATTGAACTGCCAGACCCACTGCTGACCGGTGACCTCGATAGGAACCTCACCAGCGTTAGCTTCCTGAATATCGAACAGAGTGATGGCTGCAAAGATGCCCAGAGCAGTCACGATAATTGCTGGCCCTATTGTCCACAAAAGCTCCAGGCGCAGATTACCGTGCACAAAAACGCCGTCACTATCATCGCCGGGGCGGGCACGGAAATAAATCAGGAAGTGGATGAACAGACCGGCCACCAGGGCGAAGAAGATTGCAATGAAGAAAAATTCAATCTGGAAAAGAAAATCCACTTTGTCGGCTTCAGCACTTGCTTTCACAGGAAGGACACCACCGCCCAGCAGCATCCCCGCGGTGAGCAAAAACAAACCACCAATCACACCCGCTGCCGCACGATGACCGTAGGTATCATAGGAGAGTGGATTGACCGGATGATCGGGTTCTTCAGCCACTTCCCGCACTTCCTGATTGAGGAAGCGGAAGAGGAGAGTTAATCCCACACCCATACCCACCAGCGACGCGAGTGTAAAAACGGAAAGGGCAACGAACAGGCTCGTCTGCGGAATATCAAACAATCCGAGGAAGTTAATCTCCTCTTTATTGGACACGTCGAGTGTAGACGCCGCAGGATTGGTGACCTGTCGTGAAGCGGATATGAACTGGGTTGCTGCCACCAAAACAGCAAACACTAGCACCACAATTAAGGCGATGTTCGTTAAACGCGACCGATTCATAGAGTCGGGATCTCCACCTAGCTGTATATTTTGTTCCTAAAATCACAAAGGGCGCTGTGATTGTACTATGCTTCTTTTTTGGAAGCAATCATGGGCTTGCCGCCGATTTTAGCGTAAAGCCGTCTCCCGCGACAGAATCGCTTGCGCCCTGCCTCCTTGTGCCACATCTGCCAATAGTGGCAATCGATTGGTCAGCAAATAGACCATCGTAATGACACCGACCAACACACTGGCGTTGATCAAGTGTATGACCTGCAATGCTGGTGGCAACCCTCCATAGGCCAGACCAATACCAACCAGCACTTGCAAAACAACTATTGCGACCATAGCACGAGATAACCAGATAAGCAATGGATGTTTATGGGACATCCGGCGATGCGTATAGAATGTTGTAAATAGAACAGTTCCCAACACCAGCCACGAGTAGGACCGGTGAATCGCATCCGACCATCCAGCTTCCTCAATCAAGGAACTTCTGGCAAGCTCTGGATTGTTCTCTTCCACATTTTCCAGGTCACCACGCAGTTTAGCACCCAGACCGATTTGTGTAAGCGTGATAACCAAAACAGCGAGTGCAATCCAGGCCAACCGTCGTCTGTCGATAGACATTTCCCTGAGTTTCTTCACATCCGGGAAAAACGCACCGACCGTTGCATACAAAAGCAAGCTGACAATGATCAATGCCAGAACCAGATGAGCCGTCACAAGCCACGGTACAAGTTCCTGCTCCACGACCTGACCGCCCAACCATCCTTGAAACAATACCAGCACGAATGACGTAATGGCAGGATACACAATGCGCTTGTTTTCGCGGTGATCTTTGATGGCGTAATACAGTGTGCCAATGATCAGAAATCCAATGAGAACGCCGATCATCCGGTTGATGTACTCTATCCATGCCAGTTGGACATTGAAAAGTTCTGGATCATATTCGCGTGGAATTTGGTCAGCGGACAGCGGTGGATAGTAACGGTCAAAGCATTTCGGCCAGTTCGGGCAACCCAGACCTGCACCGGAAGCGCGTACCAATCCTCCAAGCATTATCAGGAAGTAGGTAGCAATTGTCGTGGCAAGTGCCCACTTCTGAAAGCGGCTCATCATGATCCTTTGGGTTCAATTGCGTTATGGTAGTATAGCAAATTGTGAAAGTTTACACAATAAGGGGTTTTTATGAAGCGAAGCATCGGAATTGTGCTTGGAGTTGTGGTGGGAGTTCTGGCACTATCGGCGGTAGTGGTCTACCTGTTTGGGCAAAATATCGATACATCAGATCCATCATCGGAGACGCAGACTAATCCAGATTTGCTGGCCTTTCCGGTGATTGAGGGTACCAATCTGCTGCTCAATGAGTTAACCGTCCCAACCGATTTAAACGGCAAATACAAACTAATCGTCGTTGCCTATGATGACTCACAGCAACCTGTCGTTGATGAATGGCTCGCTCCGCTTGAAGAAACCAATGACCACTTTCCCGAACTGGCAGGTTATTATGTCCCGCTGCTTCCGAAAAGCGCTGCCGACAGCGCACTCTTCATTATTGGCGGGATGGGATTAGTGGCCGGGAATGATGAAGATCGTGCCCGGACCATCGTTGTTTTTACAGATGTGGACCGGTTTAATGAACTGCTGGACATTGAAGACAAAAATTCTGTCCGGTTATTTCTATTAGATGACGAGGATAACATTATCTGGCAAACATCAGGAGCCTATTCCCCCGACGCCATTGAAGAACTGGAAGCGGCGCTTACCGACTTGACGGACTAGAAAGAAGGGCAAGAGCGTGGCTCACCCTCCGCTAGCACTAACCTTTAAGCCCGGTTGTGGCGATACCCTCTGTGAATTGTTTTTGTGCAATCAAATAGGTGACCAGAATCGGGAACAGCGCAATCATGGAAGCTGCCATGAGCAGGTTGGGCCGCGCCCCCTCATCTCCGCGAAAATTATAAATGCCCACTGCAATCGGTCGCCAATCCTCGCTGGAGGTCGCAATAATCGGCCATTCCAGAGCATCCCATGTCCCAATAAACGTGAAAAGAACGACGGTGGTAATAGCTGCTTTGGAAATTGGAACCACCACGCGGAACAAGTACAGTACGTGACCTGCCCCATCAATCTGAGCCGCATCCCACAGTTCACCGGGAATCTGCATGAAAAATTGGCGCAGCAGGAAAATGCTGAATGTGCTTGCCAGAAAGGGAATGACAAGAGCAGGCCAATTGTCGAGCCATTTCACACTCTCTGGAGTAATGAACTGGAACCCTATAAGATCATACAAGTCCTGCACCATCTGATTAGAGTTAAAATCAACGACTCTGGCCCGTGACCAATCACTCAGGGTAGTCACCGTGATTAGATTGGGGATTAGCGTAACCATCGTGGGGATGAAAATCGTCATTAATACCACACTAAACAGGACGTTCTTCCCCGGAAATTCCATTTTCGCAAACGCATAAGCCGCGAGAATGGAAAATAGCGTCTGTCCGAGAATGGTTAACATGGTGATGATAACTGAATTGACAAAATATTCACCAAAATTACCGTTGTCCCAGACGAGAATGTAATGTGAGACACCGCCCGTGATGATATAACTTTGGTCCACCAACGGCAGATGCAAAACGGCATGACCACCGCTGGGTCGTTCCTGACTGATAAAATCTTCCTGATTCATACGCTGCAAGCGCGGTGAGCGGTTTATAATGCCCAGGCAGCACTGCTGGAAGTAGCTGGGGAATCCAACGTTTGTTGCCTCCAGATAAACCGTTTCTTCGGGAACAGGTTCCCCATCAAGCAGCCACTCACCTGCCTCACTCCGACTGAGACGTTCACCTTCCGCCGTAACTGCCGTCCACACCCCCTTGGATGCTTCTAAGTTGCCGCTGGCAATCAGGGTGCCGTCAGATAGTTCCAGTTCACGAATGACGAACTGATCGCCTTCGGACTCGCCCTCGTTAAACTGCAAGCGAAGTTCATGATTTCCTTCAGGCAGTGCAATGGATTGCATGTTGCTGAGGGTGGCTACCGATGGATAGGAATCGACGGTGAAAACATTATCATCAGAAGGGGTTTCACTGTGCGAATCGATGGTCTGGATAAACTGCCCGTCGATAAAGACATCAAAGGCTCCACCATCCGGTCCGATGGCGTAATGAATGTCTACAGATGTGCCGGAGAAACTGAAATTGGCTTCCGGCGCAAGAAAATCGGCAAAGGGACGGCTGAGATCTCCTTCCGGGATTTTATGGATACCCAGAAACTCTGATTGCGGTACAAAAGATCCTCGTGCAATCTCATTCGGTGTCATCAGTGATGTTGAAAACATCCAGAGAAAAGGCATTACAAAGAAAATTGCACCAAGGGTCATCAACAAGTAGATAAGAATCCTGAACATTGGCAAAGATAAACCGGGGCGTCCACGATAAACGTCGGCCTGTGACCTGGTTTTCTCAAGCGGGATTCCTTCAACAGTGGTCGTACTAGCCATAGAAAACTCGATCCTTTGCCAGTTGATTCTGTGTAATCGTTAACATAACAATGACTGCGAACAATATGAAGGCCAACGAGGCAGCATAACCCGGATTGTTTGCGCGATATAGTTCATTGAACATCTTGACGGTCAGGGTATCCACTTCTTCACCAATGGCCGTCCTGCCGAGCACGGCCACACTTCCAAATGCACGGAAGGTTCCGATAATGGACAGCATACTGAGAAAGAACGTTACCGGGCTGAGCAGCGGGAAGGTAATGTGCCGGAAGGCTGCCCAGCGACCCGCACCATCGACTTTCGCGGCCTCGTACAGTTCGCCCGGAATCGCTCCCAGACCCGCCAGGAAAATGACGGCATTGTAGCCCGCATATACCCAGACGTTGAAGAGAATAACCGTGGTGAGTGCCAGACTGGGGCCTTCCAGAATGCGCGGCACGTGATTAGGGTCTCCACCCAAAATTTCATAAATTACCTGTGTCAGACCCTTCGATTCTTTTAGCCATAAAAGTTCATCAATGCCAACCAGACCCAGAAATTGGTTAGCAAGTCCAGTTGCTTCCAGACTGAAGATGACGGTAAAGATAGCAGCCGTTGCCACTTGAGGCGTGATGTAGGGCATGAAGTAAATGAGCCGGAACAGACCTTTGCCGATGCCGATTTCATAAAACAGCAGATACGCCAATAAGATGCCTATCATCAACTGTGGTGGAACCGTGCCAATGCTGAAGGTAGCCGTACGAACCAGCGAATTTCTCACCTCAATAGCTTCCTGCCCCGCAACGGTGAAGGTGGCAGGTAACTCACTCAGCAGCATCCAGCCACCGACCATCAACGCCGAGGCGATAAACAAACTTCCCATCATACCCAGCGGCGTTTCACGATGACGTGCGTTTGTCCAGACAAGGTAGGCCAGATAGATAAGCAGTGCCCCGGCACACACCATCAAAGCCTGTGGCAAAATCAACATATCTGCTGCCAGACCATCCGGTGTTACTGTTGCCCCCGGTGTAGAGCCATAGACTAATAGATATGCCTGATTGAACTGTTCCTGCGTCAAAGAGGAAAGCGCCTCGGCTCCCTGCCTGTAGAAGATGATGGATGTTGCCACAACCGTCAACAGTCCAATGGCGGCGATAGCCGATACAACTCTGATGATTAACAACGCAAGTTTGAGCCGTGCCTGTTGGTTTTCGGGTATACGGTTGATCTGGTGGGTGGAGTACACGGCCACAGCGATAGCAACGAGAAATCCAATGACGCCTCGCAGGGCATTTTCAACGGGCAGGGTATAACCACCCCGTTGAATAATATCTTGCCCCACATCCGCCGTGACATAAATGTCAAACGGCACAAGAACCGACGTGTCCTCATTAATGAGAATGCTTGCCGTCACGTCATCGTTTCCACCGGAGAGGATGCCACCGCCCTCAATTTGAACCTGCCCTTCAGTTTCAAATGACGATGGACCAAGTCCAAATCCCCGGTTTATGGACACAGTAACGCGAACACGCTCGTTGTTAGAATAAACAATGGTCGCTTCGCCTTCAAGTTCGTCAAATTGGATTTGTTCAAGATCGGTGGGGGCTACCGTGACATCAAACGTGTTCTCGCCAATGGCGGCAGTCAATGGGATTTCACCATCCACCCCCGCGTTTACCAGAATCACTTCTTCATTTTCGACAAAGGGACGTGCGTTGCCAACCTCGTTATTCAGAATAGCCATCGCAACATCACGAGCATCCTGAACATCAGTGATTAACTGGCTGTAAGAATAACGAAGCGCGAGGATACCTATCAGGGTTAATGTCATCATCAGTATGGTGTTCATAACATAAAAACTGTAATCTGCCATATAACGATGTCGCAGACTGATGTATCCAACCGCACCGGCTACGATGATGAATAGCGGCAGCCAGAATAATCCAAGAGTAATCGGCTCATCAAACAGGGGATAGGAAACCCCGCCTATGATGAGCACAACCATGAGCATAATAACGCCCAGTCCAACCAGAAATCCCGGCAACAGTAGCCATACAGGTTTGTCGGCGGGATGTTGCGCTTGAACCCCGCGAATACGCTTCCAGGCTTTGAAGGACAACATGAAAAAGGCAAAAGATACAAAAATAATGAGTACATAAATCAGGCTGCCGATGCCCTGAGTGTAATTATCCAGTCCAACATAGGTGTTGGCGATGGGCCGCCCCTGTTTCAAGCTTTCCCATAATCCAAACACAACAGGATACAAGCCAAAAATAGCTGTGATAACGAACGCGGGGGCTACCAGCGCGTAGGCTAAAAGTGCCTCTCGCATCTTGCGCTTTGTCCTGCCATGTTGGAGGTTTTGTTTCTTGATAGTATCTACTGTAGCCATAGCACCTCAATATATCTTTGACCGCCGCGCATAGTTTCACCCAGATTAGGAAATTGCGCAAACAATTTTTACGAAACAGACCAAATCGACCCAAATTGGTATATTTACTGTTATTTGAGATGTGTCTCCGTTATAATGGATATGCTGATTCTTTCCTGAAAATTCACCCGTAGTCGGTATTGACATAGCAGGTTATTTCATGCGGCGCGAACGTGTTGCGGACGACATCTATATTTTTACGAGCGAGCTATATGCTCAAGTGACGGCAGGGCTGGTGGTGACGCCACAGGGTGCTGTATTGATAGACACGATGGTCTTTCCTGAAGAGGCGCGGATGATCAATCGGTTTGTTCAAGAGCGGTTGAACACCACGGTGAGATTTATCATCAACACGCACTACCATGCAGATCATACCTACGGCAACTGCTTTTTCGACAATGCGATTATTGTCGGTCACGAAATTTGCTATCGGCTACTCAATGAAATTGGACGGGCCAGTCTCGCTGAAGCAAAACAAAGTTCCAGCGTTTTTGAGGAAGTTGAAATACGCCTGCCGAATATCGTCTTCAACACCGGCAGCCTCGAATTGAGATTGGCTGGCAAGACACTCGAACTTGAGCACCTGCCGGGCCACAGTCCAGATTCGATCACGGTTTATGTCCGTGAAGATCGAGTGCTCTTTGCCGGAGATTTACTGATGCCCATTCCGTTCTTCGTGGACGGCAGTTTTGAGGATTTCCGGCAGTCGCTAATGAGGATAAAAGGACGTGGTTATGAGAACGTCATTCAGGGGCATGGCGATGTCATTCTGCGGGGTGAGATTGAAGACAAGATTGACGAAGACCTGAGTTATCTGTCTCAGATAGAATCGTATGCCTCAAGGGCGCTCAGTGAACGTAAACCCTACGATTTTTTGGAGACGATTGATGTGGAAAAGGTAGGAAAGAGCCGGATATTGCTAAATGGCGGCGTGGAAGGTTTACACCAGCAAAACTTACGCAACCTCTACGATTATCTGGCGAGTGCGGAAAAATAGACACAGTCTGGCGAATAATGCTACACTAGGCGTCGTTAAGGATTAACTCTGAGTACAGGCAATTTGCGGAGATGGCATGACCGGGCAAGAAAAAATATTAAATCGCCGTTACCGTCTGGATAACCAGCAGGGGTCCGGCGGAATGGCTGTCATTTACAAGGCAACCGATCTTGCATTGGGTCGTGTCGTCGCCGTGAAGATTCTCCGCCCGTCTTTGACCGCCGATCATTCGTTCCTTATCCGATTTCGACAAGAAGCCCGAAATGTCGCCAATCTCGCCCATCCGAACATCGTGACAGTGCATGATGTGGGGCAGGATGGCAACACGCATTACATCGTTATGGAATATATCGACGGACAAAATCTGAAAGATATTATCCGGGAAGCTACACCCCTGAATGTTGATCGCGTGCTGGATATTGCTATTCAGATGTGTGCGGGTATTGGCTATGCGCACCGGGCTGGCCTTGTTCACGCCGACGTGAAACCGCAGAACATTCTAGTTACCAGCGAAAATATCGTTAAAGTAACGGACTTTGGTATCGCGCAGGCGCTGGCAATGACCAAACCGGAGGAACGGCAAAAGGTAGTCTGGGGCAGTCCACATTACTTTTCGCCAGAACAGGCGCAGGGTGAATACCCAACGCCCGCCTCGGATGTTTATTCGATAGGCATTGTGCTATTTGAGATGTTGACCGGACGCCTGCCGTTTAGCGGTGCTGATCAACAGGAGCTGGCCCTTGCTCACATTCGCAAAATGCCGCCGCGTATTTCCGAACTAAGCCCACAGGTCCCAACCGATCTGGAGCGCATTGTCCAGAAAGCTTTATCAAAAGAACCGGCTTCACGCTATCGCAGTGCTGATCAACTTGGGCGTATCTTGATTGCCTATAAAGAAAAAGGTCAGGAGCCAACAGATGACAACATGGGGCAGTCAGCCGATACGCAAGATCATATCTCAGCCCCAATAGCGGGTGGCAGAGAACGTGATGTGATTTCACCATCGCTAGCGACCGCCGAACATCCTGTTGTCAATCAAATGGCAGGCCAGCGCCCTGCTCAACAGCAGTCCTTTGGCTATGTTGATCCCGAAGCAGCGACGATGGATGCACCTCTTAGTATGCGTCCCGGACCCACTGCGAGCGATTATACACCCTCGTACTATAATCCAGCACCGCCTGAGGTCATGAGCAGCCCCGGTTACCGGGCGATGGAGCCGGAGGCACTCGACTGGGTTACCATCGTGTTGGCCTTCATTGCACTCATCGCGGTCGTGGGAGTGGTTATCCTCTGGATATTCGTCTGGCAAGCCTATTTTGGTTAGATTGTTTAGATATACATAAGAAAATAAATTCAGGCATGGCCTTTTCCAGGCCGTTTCCGTATAATTTATCAGGAAAGAGCGTCCGCAGGCAGGTTACCTGATTGTGGGCCAGTGTGGAGGTATGATGTCAACGACCACCACCTTTGGTGGTGGCTTGAGGCCAACAAGCTAAAAGCCCGTGTTGACCAGCCTTAGTCATGCCGAAGGGCAACGACTACGTTACCGGTGAATACATAGATAGGCATGTCGGGGTGCTTCTCCAGCCTCGACCCCTGCGGTAAGTCGTTAAACAGTCTGAGGGTCTAGGATAGTGCGGCTTACATCAAACCACCGGCTAACATGGGCGAGGAGACGTGTTTTACCCCTTCGTGGGGAGCAGGCTTTGGAGTGGAGCCAGTGGTAACACAAATCCACTCCTCCCTTCGGGGAGCAACGATCTGTCGATACAAGAAAGGAGAATGGCGCTCCTCCACTACCTCTGGTAGTGGTTTCCGCGCTGATTACTAAGTGAAAAATCCTCGATACCGTAACTATTTTATCTGGTTGGTATTGATTGCTGTGGTATTGATTGTGCTGTATCAGTTTGCCAGTAGCTCTGGTGCAAGCGCAGAAATTACGACAACCGAACTTGCCAGAGACATCAACAACGGACTTGTGAATGCAATTGAGCGGTCCGAAACCAATCTAACGATTGAATATGATGAAGATGGGGTTATCAAAGAAGCAACAATCCCTGAAATTGTTGAAGATTTGCCTGCCTTCCTCGAATCGCATGGAGCAAGTGCGGAACAGGTACAACGTGTCGATATTAGCTACGAAGACAACGGTGGCTTTGCGGTCTGGGTAGGTATTTTTACCAGCTTTTTGCCACTGCTGCTTATCGTTGGCTTCATTTTCTTGATGCTGCGTCAGGCACAGGGCAGTAACAATCAGGCGATGCAATTCGGTCGGAGCAAAGCTCGTTTGTTCACCGGTGATCAATCCAATGTGACATTTGATGACGTAGCCGGTGCTGAAGAAGCAAAAGAAGAACTCTCCGAAGTTGTTGAATTCCTGAAGGAACCTGAGAAATTCATCCAGCTTGGCGCTCGCATTCCAAAGGGTGTGCTGCTGGTGGGTAGTCCCGGTACGGGTAAAACCCTTCTCGCCAAGGCGGTAGCTGGTGAGGCAGGGGTGCCCTTCTTTGGGATGTCCGGTTCCGAATTCGTTGAAATGTTCGTTGGTGTAGGAGCCAGTCGTGTGCGTGACCTGTTTGATCAGGCCAAACGCCACAGCCCGTGTATCGTGTTTATCGACGAAATTGATGCCGTTGGACGTCAGCGTGGTACAGGCATGGGCGGCAGTCATGATGAGCGCGAACAGACCCTGAACCAGATTCTCGTTGAGATGGATGGTTTTGATACAGACACCAATGTCATTATCATCGCGGCAACCAACCGCCCCGACATTCTGGACCCGGCCTTGATGCGCCCCGGTCGTTTTGACCGCCGCGTGGTGCTGGATCGTCCCGATATGCGTGGACGCGAGGCAATCCTCAAAGTTCACACTCGTGGCAAGCCGCTGGCGGGTGATGTTGATCTTGAAATCATCGCCAAATCCATTCCGGGTTTGGTGGGTGCAGACATTGCCAACCTCGTGAACGAATCTGCCATTCTGGCGGCTCGTAAGAATAAGAAGTCAATCAATATGCGTGACTTTGAAGAAGCCATCGAGCGCGTCATTCTCGGCCCAGAACGCAAGAGCCGCATTATCACGCAGGAAGAGCGTGAAGTTACGGCCTATCATGAAGCCGGTCACGCTGTGGTGATGCACTTGCTGCCGAAATGCAATCCGGTCCGCAAGATTACTATCGTGCCGCGCGGTATGACGGGTGGTGTTACCTGGAGTATGCCAGATTCTGACTCTGCGCTGGGCAGCCGCACCGAGTTCCTGCACATGATTGCCGGGGCGCTGGGTGGACGTGCCGCTGAGAGCATAACCTTTGGCGAGA
>JAKEEQ010000400.1 GCA_022616515.1 Chloroflexota bacterium
AAATCATGAAGCGGGCGAGCGCGGATACCGCCTAAGCGAGCTAAGCGTTGCCAAATACGAGAAATTAAATCGGGTGGAGGCATTTGGGGAAGCAATTTAATGGTTTCGGAAAGGTAGCGGCGGGCGCGAAACAAAGCTTTGAGGTCAAGGACACTGAAGGTGGGATCATGGTCACGATAAGGTTTAAGCATAAGATGGGAGAGATTGACCATCAAGAAAGCTAAATTGACCGCATTGGTGACGGCAGTTTGGGCAACATTCATGAAATCTTCCAGACCCCAATACTGTTTGGCATCGCGGAAGTTGAACTCAATCTGGAAGCGCAGCGAGTAATAATCAACGATTTGGTCAGCGGTTAGGTCAAGATCGGTGCTGAAAAGCACAACATGCCCGCGCTTACCAGTGCCGAGCTGCGTTTTGACAATGACCACCACGTTGAGCAAATCAGGATAATCTTTGTGGTAAGCCTGTATTTGGTAGGTCTCGACCCGCTCATCATCCTCAATGTGTGTCGCAACAAGGTGTGCGGCTGGGAGTTGTGCATAGTTGAGTTTGTCGCCATAGCGTGGGGTGGGGCCACGCGCAGGTTTAGCGCCAGCATCAGGCACATAGACAGCCGCATCGTGGCGCAGCTTGGAGATGCTATGCAGACCCGCTTGGCGCACGGTCCAAGTCGCGGGATAATTACCAAACTTGCCGTCCAGCACGATATGGTTCACTGCTAAATGGGCAATTTGGCTGTGGAGCGTGCCTAACATGCCCGCTAGCAGGTGCAATACCGGACTCAAGACGGGGTCAGGTTTGACATAATTCTGGCTGCCTTTGGGACGGCCACGCGGACGTTTGGCAGGTGGGTCACTATTTTTTGCGTGGCTTGGTGCGGGCACGAGTTGCTGAATATGCAGCGGATACGAGCGCCGTTGCTGGACATCAATCACGGCCAACGCTAGCAATGAAACACTGGGGATTACCCGTTGGGCTAAACCTGAGTAGAAACGGCCAACGCCGTGTGTTTTCTTGCCTGCCTTGCTCACCACCACTTCGTCGCCAGCTAATACATAGCAACCCGTAGGTTTCAGTACATGGATTTTGATCAACGTCCAATGCAGCAGCAACCAATTGAGCGGTGTGTGATACAAACGGTGGATGGTCCGATAACTGCCACCTTTTTCCGCCCAACGCGACAGCCCTAACATCGTTGCCTGATTTGGAATACACAGCAACGCATCGATGACATGACGCAGTTGGCGCATGGTTGTTGACGATAAATGGGGGGTAAGGCTGGCAAGCAATGGTATAATGTCGGACATGGCATTCTCAGTTTCAGCAGTTGTTTGGACATAACTACTTTACTGAGAATGCCCATTTCAGCTAGATACTATTTTGGCGAAGGTATTGTCATTGGACACATGTTTTAACCACTTTATCTACAGCACTAATCACATCTTCAACATCTTCATCTGACATGGCAGAGTATATTGGTAAAGAAACAACACGCTGATACTGCCCATATGCCACCGGGAAGTCTTCGGGAACGTATCCATATGTATCCCGGTAATATGGATGGATATGCAGTGGTATCCAGTGAACACTTGTGCCAATATTCAGATTTCGCAACTCATTAATAAACTGATTTCGATCGAGAGTGATTGTGTCAAGATTTAGTCGTAGTATGTAAAGATGATATGGATGGGTACTATCACCGACAAGCGCCGGTGATTCAACAGCAGGATTTTCTGCAAAAGCTACGTTATACTGAGTGGCAATCTCCTGGCGACGCCTGTTCATATCCCCCAGTCTTTCAAGCTGAACTAGGCCCAATGCTCCAGCAATATCCGTCAAATTATATTTAAAGCCAGGAGCGATAATCTCATAATACCAGCTGCCCTCACTTGTGTAGCGTTTCCAAGCATCTTTGCTTATTCCATGTAGACACATAACGTGACAACGATTGGCCCATTCATCATTATCTGTCGTAATCATACCACCTTCACCGGTGGCAAGGGTTTTGGTCACATAAAAGCTAAAAGCCGTGAAATCGCTCACAGATCCAATCATCTTACCTTTGTAAAGAGTGGGCAACGCATGTGCTGCATCTTCAATGACATAGAGACCATGCTTGTCTGCGATAGATTGAATAGCATCGAGATCAGCGGCTTGACCTGCCACATGCACTGGAAGGATTGCCTTTGTTTTCTCAGTAACTGCCGATTCAATCTGACTTACATCAATATTGAGTGTAACAGGATCAATATCAACCAAAATTGGAGTGGCATCAAAATATCTAATCACTTCGGCGGTTGCAGCGAAAGTATAGGCCGTTGTGATTACTTCATCGCCGCGTTCTAAGCCAATAGCTTCCAAAGCTAAATGCATAGCTGCAGTGGCTGAGTTCACAGCCACTGCATGCTTAGCTCCGACATAGTCCGCAAAACGTTGCTCGAATTCTCGCACCTTGGGGCCAGTTGTCCACCAGCCAGAAGCTATAACTTCTGATACAGCATCAATTTCAGCCTGGCTAACATCAGGTTGGGCAAAGGGAAGAAACTTTTCACGAACACAAAGCATAAATACTCCAGATTTTTCAGAGGGAGCCAGTATAAGAACTCGGATTCCCATAGGCAGGCTCCGCCGTCTCGACATAGCTGTGTGATAGGCAAGTGGCGAAAATATGGGCTATGTAGCCGGCCTTACTTTTCAAATACTCTAAGATTGATTTCGACTAAGGCGTTGCATCAAACGTTTGGACAATTGGTGGGATCAAATCGGTGAGACCAACTTGACAACATCTTTGAAATCGGAAATCCAACCTTGTTGGCGACACACCCGCGTTGTGCCTTAGCTCAGAAATAATCTGATGACTCACACTACCGAAGCGATAAATTTCCGGCAGCTAATGACAGCCACTCTTAGTTGCCGCTAAGCTATGACGGACCAAAAAGAGGCCAGCAGCATCCCGTAGACTCGCTTGATATCAATGAATTACATGCACTAACTGATTTACTTGTGAGCACATCACAAACTTGAAGTTCCCTTCAAAACTTACGGCGAACAGTGTAGCCGTTCTGAACTTGAAATGGGCCTCCGTAAGGTTTCACATCAGAAGATTTCATAGTACTTAAAATTACCTAGTTGCATGAAAATACTACCTATGTTGCGCAACAATTGCAACTACCGATTCTGTTCAATTTCCACAATAACAACCCAACACAGTTAGCAGAAGGGTTTAATAAGCCGATTTTAGATGGTTGTCTCCACCTTGCTCAACACTTACTATTTGCCCTTCGACGAACCCCTAGCATTTTTTGAAACTCCCACTGGCTTTGCTTGATTTTGGTGGTGACACTGGAGACGCCTGAGACAAAATTCTAGAGGGCGGTGAAAATGTCTCCACTATCTCCAGTGTCTCCACCTACAAACACTACTGTTTTTTCATTCTTCCGTGCTGTCTCCATTGTCTCCGCTGTCACCAGTGAAAACTCCTGCTTTGAGACGCCAAACTCGCACCCTGTTTCCTCGAATACGAACCTGCACCGTAAGATGGGCATCACTATTTGTCGCAATGAGATATCCATCTTCTTTCAACTGACTCCCAATCGCGGCGGTCGTGAACTTCAGGGGATGTACTCGATTAACTGCTTTGGAGGCAATTTCTGGCAGCAGGTAGACGTACTCTTTGTGGCGATAGCCCACCAGCGTGCTTCCCGGACGCGGCTCCTCGGGATTTTTCGTATCAGTTGCCAGCATGACATCGCCACTTGCCAATAACTGCTCCAGCGTGTTCATAAATACTTCGCTGGCCCGTTCCTGACGAACAGTCTGCGCCGTCTCGATAATCACATCCTGCCAAGGTGGGAGAATATCTTCAACACCACAATCATCCACGAACTCAAGTAACATCCGGTAGGTGGTGACCAGCACGGCCCATTTTTGAATGATGCGGCCAGTGTTTGCCATCGAAATCCCGGCTTCAGTCAACTTTTCTCGATAGCCCTTAACACTCACATCAAACTCATCGGAAAGTCGCTTTGTGAGATTATGTTCCTCGACCTGAACGGCAACCCACTGAGCGAATCGGATCGTAAACCCAGAAAGATGCTGTCGAAGGCGGTCTGCATCTCCGAGCGCCGCGCCATCTGGATCACGATGTTCCCAGGATGGTACATCCAGCACCAGCATACGCGAAAGCACCGATGCCTCGCCTTCCAGTACTGTCTCACCAGTGCTAAGAATCAATCCTCTACATGGACGCTCCTGTTTGACTTTTGCCTCTCGTGTCAGCCGCCCACGACCCATGCCTCGCGAATAACTTTGCAGAAAACGAGTAAATGTCCGTTCATCGGCATAGATCGTTTTGTAGTCATCTACCCAGTACAGGGCAGAAGCCAGCGGATGACCGCCTGCCTCGACGGTATTGATAGTATCGCCCCATTGTGCAGGTGGTGTGTCCCGTGAAAAAATCCCATAGAAGCTGCTCATCAATGCCGCCAGTTCTGACTTGCCGCTGCCATAAGTGCCTGCAAGATGAATTGCTGGTCTTGGTGCTGCGACTGGAAAGAAGCCCTGGAGTACGGGCAGCAGGGCGAAAGCAATACAAGTTGGTGCGAGATGTTTGGGAAAGACTGGAACCATGGCCCTGAAGGCATGTAAGCTGTCTTCCCAGGACGCTTCCTGTAGCTTGTAATCATGTAAACGTGGGCTGAGTTCAACGGCCAGCCCGTCCTCAACAATGCCATCCGCATTAACCGAAGCACCCGGTGAGATGTATGTCCAGCGATCATCAACTTTGGTCCATCCCATGAAATGGTAGCAAGTTCGGTGCGGGTAGTTGCCTGATAGACTGAGGATCGCCGGGGCGAGATGTTTACCCATACCTGCTTTCACTGTGAAAGCTTCACCGGCCTTACCAGAGATAAACCGACGCAGTGCCGCATCATCACCGAAAACTTCCGTCGGCACTTGAAGCCTCATCACCTGCTCATCATGCCGCAGTTCCAGTACAGCATGATGTTCCTCGTCACCATCCTCGTTGACCTGTGAGATGCGCTCGATTACACGCCCAACCCAATCGGCCACGGTTCTTTCCACTGGCCCTCGATATGTATCACGACGATAGATGATATGCCCATCATCGTCATAGTACTCCGCGCTTTCATCATGCTCCTCGGGGCGTTCCCTCTCAATCTCCTTGCGAGCCTGCCGATACTGTCGGTCCAAATCAGTAACACGAATACCGTTCCCGCACATATCCTTTATTCGTTGGCGCTCTACAGCCCACTCCACCGCTTCCAGATGAGCACAGGTACGTACTGCTTCCGCAATTTGTTCAGCCGTGGGATGATCTTTCTTCTCATCCGTTCCAAACTGTGCCACCAACTTACTGACCAGTTTCTTGGCATCTGGAATTGGTTCAGCGATCGGATCACGCGGTGCTTCAGAATAAGCACTGGTAATCGTTGCTTTCGCTTCACGTTCACGGGTTGCGAGATTTTCATCTCCGGTACCATCAGCCATGTAGCGTGCGATCAAGTGCTGCTCAGCTTCAGTCTGGCTGTACCTGGCATCTCGAAATTGACAGGCTGCATCGAACAGCGACCGGTTGCGGTTCCCATTAGAGGCACCCAGCGCCAGATAGTCCAGCGTTGATGCGACAGCGGTGCCCTCCGTATCCACGATCTCAGTGGCCTCAACAGTGCCCACCTCGATGATGATGGGATCGGGTGGGGTGTAATTCTCGGTGGCTGTGGCGGAAATAGTCTCCTGAACAGCCGGTGCTGGTTCCTCGTCAGGCTGATTAAGAACACCGAACAAAAACGGAATCATCGTCAACAGCAGACAGACGAATAACAACAGGACAAGCTTGCCGGACCGTATGAGGCGCATGGAAATCTCCTTTGTGTGAATATCTGGATAGAGCGTAGGATGAGATCGATAAAAGCGGGTGGTAGGTTTTCGTGGTGCGGTAGGGAAGATTACATCTCAAAGAGAATTAGCGTTGAAGTGGGCCACCGGTGCGATATGCCGACACAACAGGTCAAAATAATGGTCGGAATGGTCGGTTTGAGCAGAATGGTGAGTTTTGGGGGAAGAAAATGCAATGATCAAATGTGATACTGCAACGGTTGCAAGCTCCATCGGTCGGTCCACGGAGTATGTTGCCGGGTGCGGCTCACGGCTGAGGAAGTACAATCCCGTCGCGTCATCGTATTGCTGCCCGGTGTAGGCGAATTTGGTGGTCATCGTGGAGGGTTGGTAGAAGTCGCCGAAAGCGTTGTAGTCGTAGCTTTCGAGCAGACTCGCACCAGTGGCACTGAGCATTCCCCGGATGGTACCCTGCGCATCGTGAGTGAAGTAGCGGGTGTTGCCAGTGCCCGTTTGTTGAGCAAGTAGTAGCCCATTGGCGCGAGTATAGTGACGGTCTGTTGAGTCAGTCGTGGTCTCGAAGATGACGCAAGCATGAAAAAGAGCAGCGGTTCATTGCCGCCGCTCTTCGCTTAAACTATCTCGGGCAGTGTCTAGACCGAATTTTTTTGTCTATTCCTTCTCTAATCCTCAGCGATGTCATTATTCGGGTAATTATCAAGGTAGCGTATTGTTTTATAGTCAGGAATTGCTCGCCATACTTCATCAAATACCAACATGCCTTCTACCTCAAACTCGTTGGACATGTAAAGCATAACAACCATTCCCTCCTCTAGTACATCTTTGAATTTCTCAATATCTTCACGAGATCCGACAGTAGTAAGTTTTACTCTTCCTTGTTCGTCTTGAGAATTGAAGTCGGCGTAGATTCTAATCATTACTTATCCCTCCCATCTAGCTGGATTTGGTCGCTTAGTGAAAACCGTGCTTATTAACTGCGCCTGCACTTCAGGAAGCGGATTAGGAGTAACGGCTGTCTTGTGAAAGCCACGTCCTGGACTCGGTACTACTGCGACGCCAATCGCGGCTAGCCGCTGAACGGTAGTCACACTGATCTGATTATTACGGAATCTTGCAGCGGCAGCAAGTTCCTCAACCGTTTTTCCCCGTTCTGATTGCACAGAAAATCCTGTTAAGCCTGGAACCCCTGAATGCTCATCCACACCTTTCATTAGATTACTTGCATCTGCAACACCACCACGCACTACCCATACGTCTTCATCATCTTCGCAATCAGGATCGACGGTTGGATCACATTCCTCTTGTTTCTCCGGCTTCTTGCGCTCTGGTTTGTTCTTTTCATGCGGCAGCACATACGGAACTACACGGGGAAGAACTTTTCCGGCATTCTGAATAGCAATATGCATACCGATAGCAATTGCTGGTATAACAAGCTCCCATGGGAACCAGCCTCCGCCTCCAGGACCGGGCCAACCACCTCCATTGTCATCATCAGGCCAGTGCATCGGACCATTTATGAAGTCACTAAAAGGATCACCAACAGTTTCGCCAACTTCTTTTACACCCTCTGCACATGGCCCCATGAGATAGCAGATGATAACCAGAATAACCGCTACAACGAATAACCCAACCAGAGCTAAATACTGCGCAATTTTTGACGACTCATTGGTCTGAACCGCATATTGATCAGCCAACAACCCACTCGGATCGGCATAATTCACCGGATTATTGGCAGTATACACATACCTATTCAACTCCATCGGATTGCCGGTGTTGACCGGATAGGGGTCCTGGCTCAAGAAGCGTCCGATGGCGGGGTCGTAGTAGCGGGCGCGGAGGAAGTACAGGCCCGTTGCGGCATCGTATTGCTGCCCGGTGAGTAGGTAATCATTGGCGGTGCTGCCGGTTGAACTGTGCAGTTCACCGAAGGCATCGTACTCGTACCATTCCATGGGGGTCAAAAAAGGGGTGTTAATCAGCAGTGAAAGTTGCTAATAGCACGATCATGGGATATGTATGAAAAGCTGGATATTTAGCGAACTTTACCATGCAGGAAGAAGATGCTAAAGCCAAATCCGTAATTTTACATGCTCACACGCGCCAAGTTTAAGGTATGCTATGAAAGGATGTAATTGAAATAAGCCTAAAGGGACTATACGTATGTCTGAAGAAAACCGCTATCTCCATCTCATCCGCCAGGACTGCCCGCTGCCACGGGGTACCCATGTCGTCGCCTACTGTCGTGATTCCGGTGGGGACGAACAAGGTCGCTCCGTTGCTCAGCAAGCGGAAACCATTCGCGAATATTGCCATTACCACAATCTGATTATCGATAAAATCTATATTGATGAAGCTCGTCTTTCCTCAAATACTGATAAACACGGTGCCTTGCAAGAAATGCTATTTTTTCTTCGCAAAAAACGTCCTCGTATCAACGACCGGTACAAGCGGGAGAAAACCGCCACTGAGGAACCAGTCGGTGTCATTTTCTGGAAGTCCAACCGGTTGGGCCGCGACAGCATTGAAGCTACCAACATCAAGACTGATCTTCGCCTACGTGGGATCACCATCATTGACCTCCTAACCTCCGCCAACACTGGTAATGCTGGTATCGATGCTCTGATTGAAGCTTTCCAAAGCTGGCAAGATGAGCAGCTTCTCGATGAAATCTCACAGAACGCAAAGCGTGGCCTGGCCCAACTTGTTGCCACCCGCGATGATGACCCAGAATTCCTGCGCTACAATCCCGACTTCAAGAGTACTGGCGGCTATCTCGGACTGCGGCCCGGTCCAGCGCCACGAGGTTTCAAGAGCGTACCTGTTCAAATTGGTGTCTACCGTCGCAAAAAAGGCAAGATCACTGGCGAAGTACGCATTGTCCAGCGGATCGTGCCTGATCCGGATGAATGGGATCGCTGTTATCTCGCCTGGAAGATGCGCCACGAGGGTTAACGGATTAGTCGTATTCACGAAGCCACCCGTCTCTTTAGAACGACTGGAAGCTATAGCTCGTGCTTCAGGAACATTATTTATACTGGTGACTTTGAGTTTGGTGGCAAGCTCTATAAGGACTTCGTACCGCCATTGATCCCACGTGAGTGGTACGAGGAAGAGCAGAAACGCCGGGTGGCCCGCGAAGAGAAACGTAAGGGTAAGAGGATTGTTGTAAACGACAAAACGGGAACAATTTACTATACGGTCCCGCTTGATGTAGAGATGTCTAGTTTTCAGAAGGTGGACCTGACGAGACTCGAACTCGTGACCTCTACAGTGCGATTGTAGCGCTCTCCCAACTGAGCTACAGGCCCGTGTAATGGTTAGATTCTAAGCGCCATCACTGCCGCTGTCAAGTGACGTTTGTGCAGTCGTTTGCAGTCTGCATATAATTGAACCATTGTTCTCCAAATTAGTGATGGTGTGTAGAAGATGAACTTAGAAGTTGTTGACGTCATCTGGGTGATGCTCAGTGCCGCCCTGGTATTTCTGATGCAAGCTGGCTTCCTCTGTCTTGAATCCGGGCTAACACGCAGCAAGAACAATATTAACGTCGCTATCAAGAATCTGACCGACTTTGGCCTGACTACGGCAATATTCTGGGCCTTCGGGTTTGCTCTGATGTTTGGCGCAACCTCTGGTGGCCTATTGGGCACTGATCAATTTATCCCGGACTATGAAGGCAGTGAACGGACTCTCGGCTTTCTCCTATTCCAATTGATGTTCTGTGGCACGGCGGTCACAATTATGTCCGGGGCCATCGCCGAACGAGTCCGCTTCAGCAGTTACATCGCCCTCACGTTTATTGCTGGTGGCATTATCTATCCGATATTTGGTCATTGGGCCTGGAATGGCAGCAATCTGGGCACAACCACCGGTTTTCTCGGTGAGATGGGCTTTGTCGATTTTGCCGGGTCAAGTGTGGTGCACAGCGTTGGTGGTTGGGCTTCTCTGGCTATCCTGCTCATCATCGGGGCACGAAACGGGCGTTTTAAAGAGGATGGGACGGTTCGCAAAATTCAAGGTTCCAACTTACCACTGGCTACGTTGGGGGTGATGCTGCTGTGGTTTGGCTGGTTTGGTTTTAATGGTGGCAGTGTTCTTGTTATCGCTGAGCAGACGGGCGCGACCGTGCAACCAGCAGACATCATCGTACGGGTGCTCACCAATACGGTCGTAGCAGGTTCGTTTGGTATGACAGCGGCCCTGTTTGTCGGCTGGCAGATTCGTGGTAAAGCCGATGTTGACCTCGTCATCAATGGTTCGCTGGCTGGCCTCGTCGGCATCACCGCCAATGCGTTTGCGGTTTCCATCATGGATGCGGTCATTATTGGCAGTGTGTCTGGCCTTATTATGATCGCGGCTGATGCTCTTTTACTGAGACTGCGCATTGATGACGCGGTTGGGGCTATTCCGGTGCATCTTGGTGCAGGCATCTGGGGCACACTTGCCGTAGGAATTTTTGGCGATACGGACCTGCTCGGTACGGGCTTGAGCCGCGGCGAGCAGATTGGCGTTCAGGTGCTTGGTATTATCGTATGCGGCGTCTGGACATTCTGGGTGATGTACATTCTCGCCTCTATTTATGACCGCTTTAGTTCGATAAGGGTTGATGCTGAAGCTGAACATATCGGCCTCAATGTATCCGAGCATGACGCCCGCACTGATCTGATAGAACTGTTTGCGGTCATGCAGGAACAGAAAGAAACAGGCGATCTTGGCCTGCGCGTCCCAGTTGAACCGTTCACCGAGGTGGGCCGGATTGCTTCTATGTACAATCAGGTCATGGACACAATGGAAGTGGCAGTGTCGCAAACGGAAGGCATCATTCGCAACGCAATGGACGCCATCATCACTGTTTCGCGGGATACGCTCGATATTATGTCGGCTAACCCGGCGGCTGAATCCGTGTTGGGTTATGCCGTCGGGGATATGCAGGGCCGGAATATCAGTAATTTTCTCGCCCACGATGACAGTATCTGGACGGTTTTCCGTTCGGCAGCTTACGCTGACCAGCATCTAGAGATGATTGCGGAAAAATCGGACGGTGAAACCTTTCCGGTGGAGGTCGCTATTACCGAAACGGATCATTCAGATTATCCGTTTTACACGGCCATCATTCGGGACATTACGGAACGGAAACGATATGAAGCTCAACTTCTGGATGCGAAGGAACGCGCGGAGAGCGCGAATCGTGCCAAAAGTACATTTCTGGCGAACATGAGTCATGAACTGCGCACACCGCTCAATGCCATCATCGGCTATGGCGATATGATTTTGTCCAGAGTATATGGTGATGTTAACGACAAACAGGAAGACCGCGTCGCACGAATGGTTCAAAACGGCAAGCTTTTGCTGGAACATATCAACAGCCTGCTTGACTTAAGCAAAATCGAAGCGGGTCGTATGGAAATTTATAACGAGTTTATCCAGGTGGAAAATTTGCTTGAGGCGGTACTGAATGCCGTCGCGCCTGCCATCGAGAAGAACAACAATCATCTTGTGGTCGAGCTAGAAGATGATCTTGGCGTGATCTACAGCGATTATATTAAGCTCCAGCAGGTCCTTATTAACATTTTGAGCAATGCCGGTAAATTCACCGAAAACGGCATAATCAGGCTGTCGAGCGCTCGTCGACAGTGGGATGGACGTGAGTGGATTGAGTTCAAGATTGAAGATACCGGCATCGGTATGGCACAGGCCGAGATTGACCAGATTTTTCAGGAGTTCGTGCAGGCGGATACGTCCACAACACGGCAGTTTGGCGGAACCGGGTTGGGTCTTGCCATTACAAAACGCTTTGCGAATTTACTGGGCGGGGATATTCGGGTGTTCAGTGAAAAGGGTCGTGGTTCCACTTTTACTGTCATTATTCCTGTCGATACTCAAGTCCGGCGGCAGCCCAAACCACAGGCCGAACAGATTACTGGTGGCAGGGGTGAGTTGGCAGAACCTCGGCAGAATGCGGTACTTGTCATTGATGACGATCTCGCCGTCCGCGAGCTGGTAACTCACTATCTGGAGCAGGAGAACTATGTCGTCTATACAGCCGCTGATGGCAAAGAGGGATTGAGACTGGCGAATGAAATTAAGCCTGCGTTAATCACGCTTGATGTCATGATGCCCGATATGGATGGATGGACTATTCTATCTCGGCTGAAGGCTGACCCCGAATTGGCACAGATTCCGGTGATCATGGTCACCATTGTGGATGATCGCAGTGCTGGATTTGCGCTGGGAGCGTCTGATTTCGTAAGTAAGCCAATCGACAAATCGCGACTACTGAGCGTCATCAACAAATATCGATGTGAAACTCAGCCCTGTCCCATTCTTGTTATTGATGACGAACCGGAGATGCGCAAGGTGATGCGTGATGTATTGGAGTCCGAGGGATGGGATGTTGCAGAAGCCGAAAATGGAGAGGATGCAATTGCAAGGTTACACGAAAATCGCCCGGTGGTGATTTTACTTGACCTGATGATGCCGGTGATGGATGGCTTTGAATTTATTGAGTGGATCAACAGTATGCCGAGTTACCGCCAGATTCCCGTGATTGTGGTCACCGCTCGCAACCTGGACCCCGAAGACCGCAGACGGATGACCGGGGGTGTGGAACGTGTTCTGCAAAAAGGGCAGTACAGCCGCGAAGAACTGCTGCGCGAGGTTGGGCGTTTAGCCAACAAGTTCATCAATATTCAGAACGAATAGAGTGGCGTAATCGCTTCACTATAGGAGAACAATGAGAGTGACGGTTTAACCGCCACTCTTTTTTGTTGGCACAGCCGTTTGCGAATTGAAGGAATTATCCTCTGTCGACTTGCGCTTCATTGTTGACGCCATGCGTGCTCAATGCTATACTGCCCATGTTAAAGGCATAAACATACCTAGAAAGGTTTCAGCCATATCTGACGAGTATCGTGTCAACGAGCAAATCCGTGCGCGAGAAGTACGCCTGATTAATCATGAGAATGATAATGTAGGTATAGTAACTTTGCGCGAAGCAATGGACCTTGCGAACGAACATGATCTTGATCTTGTTGAGGTCGCACCGAACGCTAATCCCCCGGTGGTCCGTGTTATGGACTACGGAAAGTTCCTGTATGAGAAAAAGAAACGGGAACGTGCCGCGAGCAAACAACAAAAACAGATCGAAGTCAAAGAAATTCGCCTGCGCCCGAAGACCGACCCCCATCACCTCGGTTTTAAAGTACGTGATGCCAAGAGTTGGTTGCAGAAGGGTATGAAGGTGCGTGTCCGTGTTCGTTTCCGAGGCCGTGAAATCCAGTATCCGGAGATTGCGCGGGAGATGCTGGATGAAATTGCAAGGCAAGTTGAAGATGTCGGAGTGGTTGAAGCGCCGCCCAAGATGGATGGGCGCACAATGCTGATGGTGCTTGCACCTGATACTGAAAAGAAAAAGAAGTAGAAAAGGTCCTTCCTGGACTTTCTCTTCACTTTCTGGGAAAACTTTTGTAAAATGCCGCACACTGTTGCGGCGTTAGTTTGTCTAGGAGAAAAACCGTGCCGCGTAAACAAAGAACGGGCAATTTCAAGCTCAAGACCCATAAGTCCACCGCCAAGCGTTTTCGTGTGACCGGCAGCGGTAAAGTGGTCCGCACCAAAGGCGGCAAGAGCCACCTGCGTCGCAACTCGTCCAAGCGCGTGAAGCGTCAATTTGACCGGATGCTGGTGGTTGAGGACAAGGCATCGGAGAAGCGCGTACGTCGCCTCGCTCCGTATCTGGGCAAGTATAAGGCTAATCCCCCCGCCTGAACTGAAAGTGGGGCGTTATCATTCGATTGCAATTTGTTGAGGAGTAACTATGGCTCGCGTTAAAGGTGGATATACCACCCGTCGCCGCCACAAGAAAGTCCTGAAGCTGACCAAGGGGCAGTGGGATACCCGTCATAAGCTTTTCCGTCGTGCCAACGAGGCCATGATGAAGAGCCTGTGGTATTCCTACCGTGACCGTCGTCAGCGCCGTCGTGATCTGCGTCGGCTCTGGATTTCGCGTATTAATGCGGCTTCACGTCAAAACGGCGTCAAGTACAGCCAGCTTATTCATGGTCTGAAGCAGAATAACATCGAACTAGACCGCAAGATTCTGGCTGATATTGCCGTGCGTGACCCGCATACCTTTGGCAAGATTGTCGAAGCGGCGACTAAATAGACGGTTATTTTCGTCAAGAAAAAGGGTAGAGGCAGTCCTCTGCCCTTTTCTTTTGCATGGCACGCCATTAAAATCCTGTGCCGAAATGAAGCACATTTTGGAGGAACTATGTCGAAAAATGTCGGGCACATGGGCCTTATTGCCCTCCTACTGTTGGGCCTCATCGTGCCGTTGTTCTCGCAAACCACTTACGCTCAGGATGACACACAGGTGGTCATCGCCGGGTCAACCTATCTTGATGAACTGATGCGTGTCCTGACGCAAAATTTTACAGACACCACCGAAACTGAAACAGAATTTACCTTCCAGGCGGAAGGTTTAACAGCGGGTTTTGAAGCGCTGTGTGCAGGCAGTGTTGATCTCGTCATGAGCACCCGCCCAATCTCTGATGAAGAACTGCTGGGTTGTGAAACCGACTTCATTGAAGTCCTGCTAGCAGTTGAGGGATTGGTCTTGATACCGGATATGGGTATCACCGCTACTCTGAATTGTACGACATCGGATAATTTGTCCAATATTCTGGGGGCAGGCGCAAATGAACAGCTTACGTGGCTTGACGTTTCGCCAACTGCCACCAGTCCGGATGAACTGACGCTGTATGGTCCAGAGAGGGATATATCAACATTTCTGGCGTCGCTGCTCCCCAGTGAACAGGCTCGCGACGACTATGAAACATTCGCTACGCTCAACGATGTTATCGAGCAGCTTCAAACACCGGGCAGCAATACACTGGTCTTCACGACTCTGAGCGAATGGGCTGCCCTCAGCGAAGAAGAACGCGGTGATGTGCGGGTACTGGACATCACGGCTGATGATTTTACAACGTGCGTATCACCTACCATTGAAGCGGTTGAAGAAGGTAATTATGCTCTTGGACGGCGTTTGATGCTCTACGTCAACGCGAACAACCTGGAAAAGGTTTCGCCCTTTCTGAACTTTGCGCTTGAAGAGGAAGGCATCACAACCACAACGAGTGATCTGGGCTTCTCAACGCCAACCACAGCCTCACTGGAGGCGGGGCGCGGCAACATCATTGAGCGCCGTACTGGACGCACGTTCTCACGCCCTGAATCGCCGGTTGCGACCAATACTGCCGAACAAGGCAGCATCGCCATTCATGGCTCAAGCATTGCCTCTTATCGGGCAGACATTGTGTATACAGCGTTTAACAGTAAATACGCGGCAGTAACACTTGATGTTACACCATTGGGCGATACCGAAGGCTGGCAGGCTTTTTGCGGCGGCGAGGTTGATGTCCTTCAGGTGAGTCGTCAGGCGACTGAAGAAGAACTGGCGACCTGTCGTGACAACGATATTAACCCGACGCAGGTTTTTCTCGGTTCGGATGCTGTCGTTCTGGTAGTATCAAATGAGGAACTGCCGACCTGTGTCAGTTATGAGGACATTCGCACCCTGATTGTCAACGACAGCGTTGATGTTGATAAGGGCATGATGGATGACAGCGAAGATGTCTCGGAAGCTCCTACAGAGGAAACTGAAGATTCTGAAGAACAGGCTGCTACACCACAACCAGATGGTCCGCAGGGGCCAACCGATTGGAGCCAGTTTGGGGCAGATGTTCCACTGCTGATTCTGCCACCCGCGCTGGGGTCACTGGAAAATGATCTGGTTTTCACCGAGATTGCGCCGGGAGAATTTTTGCTGCGCCGCACCGATGTCCCCACCGTTCAGGAAGTACCGGAGAACACCGATCTTGAGGCGGTTGACTACCGGCTGGGGGCGATTCCTAATTATGAGGGCGGTGCGCTGACATGGGCCTTCTGGAGTGAGGTTCAGGCGCGGGATATTGAAGGGCTGCGTCCACTGGAAGTTGGATCGGATTGTGTGGCCCCGAGCGTTGAAACCATCTCGGACGGGAGCTATCCGTTCTCAGTCTCGTCGTATCTTGTGTTCTCCGATGTGGCACTGGGTGATGCTTTTGCGGGGGCACTGCTGTGGGATCTTCTGAGTGAGGAGACAGCGGCGCTGTTGACTGAGGCGGAAGTTATTGGCATTGATCGTGAAACGCTGGTCGAGCAGCGCGAAAGCCTCTTCAACATCATCGCTCAAGCACAGACTGCCCGCATTGAGGCTGAGGGCGAGGTTACTGAGGAAGGTGTGGAAGAAGAAACCGGAACCGAAGAAGGTTCGGAAAATGGTACGGTCAATCCTGATGGGTCTGTTAATCCAGACGGCACTGTCAATGAAGATGGCACGACTGGCGAAGAAGCAACACCTAATGCAACACCTCAAGAAGTAACACCCGAAGCAGCAACTCCTGAAGAAGGCAGTGAATAAGCCGACATCGAGCTTAAGAAATTGTGCCCGTAGATATAACGCTACGGGCATTTTCTTCTATAGGGCGCGTCCGGTAGCATACCGCACTACCATATCTTTCCTGAGGAAGAAGAAAATCGTCAGGCCCGCGACAAAGCCGAAGTAATGGGCAAAGTAATCCACGCCGCCCGTTTGTCCACTCTGGGCTGATACAAAGGCGTAGAATGCCTGGAGTCCGGCAAAAAACAGCAGGAACCAGAAAGCCGGGATGTTTGTCACCCATTTCCAGATTTGTTTTTGCTTAGGACGGAATGGTAAGGTTGGAATGCGGAGGATTGACCAGAGCATGTAAATAGTCTGGATTTTCGTGTTAAAGAACAGCAGCAGATATGCGCCGAGCAGCCCACCGATTGCCCCACTCGCTCCGATTCCCGCAACATCTTCAAAATCCAAAAGCAACCTGGCACCTGCGCTGCCCATGCTAGCAATCATGCCGCAAACCAGATAAAAGGCCACAAAACGCCACGTGCCACAGGCATCTTCCAGACGATGTCCAAATGTCCATAGATAGGCCATATTACCCAGAAGATGGGAAAGATCAGCGTGCATGAAGATGCTGGTGAATGCAACAAACCCACCGATGCTTTCACCGTCAAGGTAAGCACCGCGATACCCGTACAGCCACACCGTTTCGTAGTACGGATAGTAAGCATCAGCAAATGACTCGACGGTATAGCCTGTATACCGATAGCCCCATTCGGCCCATTTTGGTGCCAGCCAGACCATGAAAACCACTACATTGATTGCAATGATGCCGAGTGTGCCCCACGGAAAGGTTCCGTAGCGTATCCTATCCTGATCGTCATTGAACGGAAATGGGAAGAACAAGGAGTTGAGTAAGATATTTAGAGCAAAAAGCAGAATAAAACAAACACCCGTCATTAAAAACCGTCCTCGTCGTCTGTGATGGCATAATAATCTTTGAGTTCGTCTTCAAGTTCTTGCTGGGTCAAAATATCATCGGGTCGCACCGGGTCACGCAGCAGATCAAATGACTGGTTGAATACCATGTAGAAACTGATTATTAACGCAATGGCCCCGATACCCGACAGGGCATATTGGGTAAATTCGTCAATCGTGCGCAGGTCGCTCCCCGTCTCCTCATTTTTCTTACCGCCGAGCAGTAAGGCTACACCGCGCTGACTGGGTGATGACGTGCCAGTCACAATCAGGTAGCCGCCGAGGAACGAGAAGCCAATTCCCGCAATATGTATCGGGTCAAGTCCGAATAAATTCAACCCGGCATCCTGCCATGCTAGCAAGAAAAACAGCAGGGCAATGCCGATAGCCTCACGTACCGCCAGCATAACACTGCCTCGCTCACGGTCGGTCACGCCGGGGGCGGCCTTCAGTACCCTCAAGTCGGCCTGTTTACCGATTTCAGTGCGCGGACTTATGCTGACGATTTGCTTAAAAATCGCCGTTGCGTTGTCCTCATCTTTAGCCAACTCGTAAAGCTCGGCAAGTTTCCATAGCAGTGGCTGATCTGTCGGATGGGACATGGCCGCCGCATGGACAAATCCAAAGGCTTCACGGGGCGATGTGTTAAAAATGACATCCTCGGCCATTTCATTGAGAAAGGCGGCATCAATGTTGGGCAAACTTGCCAGATGAAGGCGCGTCTGTTCAAGCCTCGTGTAATCCGGGCTGCGCCGTGCAAGACTGATCAGGATAGGCGGCAAGGACTGTTCGGTTGATCCAGCATCCAGCGCTCGCCAGATGAGTTCTTCGGCGTCATCGAGAAAATTCATTTTCATCAAAGTACGAATGGATTGCGGCAGGGCGGCGGGATGATCGGCCTGGATATACAGCACCTGCACCCACTGCTCAATCGCCCGTTCCATATCATTGGCTTCCACGGCCTGCCCGGCACTTTTCAGATAGTAATCAATCTTCTGTTTTTCCTCAGGGGTGAGCGGGTCGCTCACGATTTTGGTTTTGCGTGATCCAGAGGTGGGTGGGGGTTCAGGAATTACGGGCAAAGAACTGACCGCCGCCCCTAATTGCTCAATAGTTTTTTCGCGCAGGGCCTTTGCCATTTCATTATTGGGATTGAGCTGAAGCGCCCGGTCAATATATTTCAGGCGTGTTTCCGGGTCTTTGATCGTACGCGATAGCCATAACCATGCTAGATCATTTTGCGGGTCTACTTTCAGGGCTTCTTTAAGTAGAGTCTGACCTCTGGCAAAGTCGCGTTCGTCGCGAATGGCAACCACCGCCTGATTAAAAAGTTCTTTTGCATCTGCCATATACACATATCCCCTTGAACTATCGTTAATTATGGCAAAAGATATACAGACTGTGCAAATAAAAAAAAAGACCCCCGTTTGCACAGCGGGGGTCATAGGCATCAAGTTAAGACAAAAAGGGCAAAATCAGGGAGAATAGTTGTACTACGAACATTCAAGCTGAGGATGCCCTTTATGTGTACAAGCAT
>JAKEEQ010000037.1 GCA_022616515.1 Chloroflexota bacterium
CCGCCAATTGGCACACCGTCCGGCTCAAGCACCGTCCAGCCGCTATCGTCCGCTGAGTGGTGGACATGGGCCTATTCACCTGATCTGGACATGCTCTATCTGCTGAATGAGGACGGCGAAGCATTAGAAATGCCGCGCCCCACACTGGACAACGAAGCGCAGGGTGAGAATCGTTCGGTTCAGCCGCCGGTGGTTTCACGTGACAGCCGCTTTATGGTGATTGCCGCAGCGCTCGACAACGACAATCAGGCATTCGGAATCTACAATGTCGCTCAGGGAGCCTTCATGCAAATCCATGAAGCACAGCCGAACGAAGACATTAATCTGGGATTTTCGAACGGCTCGTTTTTCGGCGGTTCTATCTATATTTTTGATGAAAATAATGAATTTGTGGCGATTGGATATTCGATGCTGGATTTTGATAATCCAGAAGCCAGTACGTGGCGGGTGACGGTCTATGAGTTGGCAACAGGTGACGCCATTTATCAGATTGACTCGTCACTGACCGGGATACCATTGGGGCCAGAAGAAGTTGTCTTTACCTTTCCGCGTGTAGTGTATTACGGTGATGACGCAGTACATATCCAGGTCATCCCGGCGTTTGCCGAAGGCATCACAACGTTTCCAGCATTTGTCTGGCATCCTAATGCAAATTTCTTTGAGCGCAGCACCTTTACGGCAAGCTCGATAGATATTGAGCCGGTATCCGGGGAGATGGTATTTCCCTATCTCGACCCGGCGTTTGATGCGGTTGAAGCTTTGGGTCCTATGCCACCGTTTAATGCGATAGGCACGGGTGATCCTGATGAACCTGAGCGACTCTGGATTGATGAGACAGCTTTTCATTCGCAGCCTCTGTGGACGAGCAGTGGTGCGCAGGTGTTGTTCATGACGGTGCGTGGTCCCGAAGATTTGGGGCGCTGGAATGTGCTCAACATTGAAGAACAGGCAGTAGCGCAGCTAGATAACGCTATCCAGTATGTAGAATCATTGCCGGATGGTTTTTTGAGCACCACCAACAACGGGCGTGTACTTTTCCATGACACAGAAAATCCACTGATAGGCACTGAGATCTGGCAAGCACCGGACGCCAGCAATGCTGCACTCATCTGGGCAAGCCAGCCAGAGACGCCATTTGGTTTGACACAGATTGTGATCAACAGGTCTTCACTTGCCACGAATGTGCTGTGTCCGGGCACGCCGGAAAGCCAGATTTCGGTGGGTATTGATGCTCGTGTCACATTTACCGATGGAACACGCACCTTCCTGCGTACTCTGCCTGAGGGTGAAATTATCACGGCGATGGATGAGGGCACGGCATTCTGGGTCACTGGCGGGCCGCAGTGTCAGGGTGGTTATACATGGTGGTTTGTCCAGTTAACCGACGGCACGATTGGCTGGGTGGCCGAAGGGGATTTCGACACATATTACATTGAGCCAGTGCCGCAGCAATAAAAAAGTGGGCGGATTCGCTCCGCCCATCTAAGCTACTCCGTTTCGACGCGATGAATGGTGAGCAAAATCGCATCAATGAGGTCGCTGTATGTGTCCCATGTATCGGGCGTAGAAATGCCAGCGACAATATAGAGCACGTCGTCACCATCGAGCACCAGCCCCCGCGCTTTTAGGTTGGGTTCTGATACTTCTACCTCAAATTGAATACCCGCTAACCCCGGAGCGCCGTCCCACTCTTCAGAAGTTACTGCGATAGCATCCTCACCAATCACCTCTGTGACTACAGATTCCAGATTAAGCGTACCATCTTCATTAAAGGCTGACTCATCAAGGTCATCTTTGTAGGTAGAGAGGCTGATTATTGCAACACTTTGTGAAGCCAGCAGGTTTTCCATGGCGCTGGCATCAAATATTGCTTGAATCACGGTTGGCGTCAGAACAACCAGCTCACCACCTTCTTCCTTGAACAGCCACCAGCCTGCCGGGATGTCAACGGCGGCAAAGTCTGGCGCAATTTCAACGGTTGTGGTGAGGTTTTCGGCATCAAGAAGTTCTTCTTCAGAGTATTGGAAGAATGTCAGGCTTATGAGGGCATTTTCAATGTCGGCAGCGTATTCTTCATCGCCAAACGCCATAAACATCAATAGGTTATCATCCGGGTCAAAGAGCAGCGCTATCTGCCCAGCTTGACCGTTATTCATTGAAATGGCAAAGTTATGACCGGATATTCCGCGTAACTCCATTGTCTCCTGCGAGACAGTGCCATCGACATCGCTGGTAAGCGATTCGCCAATTTCTGTGACAATATCATCAGGGGCCATTCCATCCATCTCAAAAAACACCGCCGGGAAGATAAGAGTCACAATGAATGCGCCATCAACAGTCGAGTCGAATAGTTCAAAGTTCTCATCTTCCACCAAATCCAGTACATCCTGCGAGGTTGCTGCGAGAACGCTTTCAGATACGGGAAATGCGGTATCTTCCTCGAACAGAACAGACTCATTTGTGAATATCCAGTCGCTGGCAATCTCAAATTGATAGCGGGCGGACAATGGTTGGGCGGTCTGTACATCATCGTCTTGTGCCATTACCGGAAAAACACCTGATAGAAGCAAAATGGTGAGCAGTAGTAATCGTTTCACGAGATTTTCTCCCTTAATTGTCGTCATGTAGACGGTATGCGGGGTTAAAAAGTTCCTTAGTCCACCTTTTCAATTGCCCAGACGACAACATCCACCCCTTCAGTAAAGTGCAAAAGTGCCTCGGTATCAGGCAATTTGAAGGGAGCGACGGTATTTGTTTTGATCTCCGCTTCGGCTTTCTGTAATCCCCACGGCGGGTGATGAATTTCTCCGCGATAAAGCTGGTTATTTTTATCTGTCGTATACAGGCAGTAGCGTTCAACTAGAAATTGATCCAGACTGCCGGGTTCAGCATGATACACTTCATCTGATACAGGGTAATATGTGCCTTCAAAGACGCCTTCCGGGGCGTTCTTGTGAGTGCGAACGCTGCGATAGGTCACGGTGTCGCCGTCACGCTGGACGCTCATTTTTGCGTTGAAATAGGGTAGATGATAGAAGCGCCGTGCCGCAGCGACTGCCAGCGGATTGGCGGCGTCGAGGCTCATGAACAGGACACCGGGCTTGTGCCCATCGGTGACATAGGTGCGCACATTTAACTCGGCAAAGGCAGAAATCCAGGGCAACGACGGAATAAAGCGTGGATGAATGCCCTGCATCCTGAAGGGCACAACCCCTATCCATGCCTGACCGCCATAACTCTCAAGGGTCAGACCAGCGGGAACCAGTGGTTCAAGCTTTTCCGGTGGAACGGCCCAATGTGCGAAGAGCAGGTCGCGCCACTGCTGCGCCATTAACCATGAACGTTCAGGAAGTTCCCACGGACGATGATCAACGTGGTCCAAAGGATTCTCCATATAAATCTCCGGCTAAAAACCGCCACGGGCGGTATGTTGATGTTTAACTTGCCTGGGCGGGGACTTCAAGTTCGGATGTACAGTACGGGCAGCGGGTTGCCTTGATGGGAACCGTCTGCAAGCAATACGGGCAGTCTCTGGTGGTTGGTTCTTCGTCGGCGGGTGGTTGCTCCTTCGCGAAGAGGCGATTCATCTGCTTTATCAGCAAGAACACCGCAAAGGCAACGATGGCGAAGTTGATGATGCTGTTAATGAACAACCCATAATTGATAGTGGCGGCCCCGGCTGCTTGAGCGGCTTCCAGTGAGTCATAGTCGCCACCGGACAGGTTGATAAAGAGGTCGGTGAAATCGACACCTCCCGTTAGTTCCCCAATGGGTGGCATCAGAACATCGTTGACCAATGAATTGACGACCGTCGTAAACGCCGCACCGATAATGATACCAACCGCCAGATCGACGACATTACCACGCATGGCAAATTCGCGAAATTCTTTAAAGAAATTGTTCATGGTTAGTTCCTCATTAATGCACCAATACATCTATTAAATGTAAAGCACATTGAGGATTTGTCCAAAAACCTATGTCTCCGGTTTATCATTGCGCAGGTCACGTGCCCGCTTCTGCAAGTTCATGAAGTACTCACTTTCAGTAATCTCGGACACGTGATCGGTCTTGCGGGCAACATCAATTTCGATGCGCAGTTCCTGTAATTTCTGCTTCAACTGCTGTTCGCGCTTGTACACTTCCTGAGCCATCTTGTTAAAGATGCGAGCCAACTGGCCCAATTCATCGTGGCGGGTGGTCACTTTTGCCATCGACAATTCGTCTAAGTCGTCTTCGGTCAGTTGATCATCGCGCACGCGCTGGGCAAATCCAGCCAGTGTTTTAACGGGCGACACGATGGTTGGACG
>JAKEEQ010000401.1 GCA_022616515.1 Chloroflexota bacterium
AGGCGCTCCACCTGCCGTCTGGATTAACCCACCCCAACCGGTGGCAAATCCATCTTAATCTTTTTTAGGAAGTTGTTTCAACATGCTTGACACATACCGTACCAATAAATTTGTCTATCCTCCGCTGATTGGGTAATATCTGCCATCCACGGAAAATTTAGACTCTGGGGAGATAGTCTGATGTGTTTTGAACATGTTGCTAAAGTTGTTTCTGCACGGTATCAAAAAGAAGGTCCACCCTCCGTTAGTCGTCGTAATTTCCTCAAGACCGGGGCCGCCCTTGCCGCCGCCAGCGCCACAGGTGTGCAGCTTACCCGTCCACGAATCGCCCGCGCTCAGGAAATGATGGGCGAAGTGGTTGATCTATCGCATGTCTTTCTTACCGCAAGCCCAACCTACCTGCCCGATGCGACCCCTGCACGCGAAACAGTAGTGACGGTTGAAAATGACGGCTTCTACATCCAATCGTGGAATTTCGGCGAACACACCGGGACCCATGTTGATGCCCCCGGTCACTTTATCGCAGGCGCGGATACGATTGATGTGTATCCCGCCAGTATGCTGGTCAGTCCGGCGGCGGTGATTGACATCTCGACGCGGGCTGCCGAAGAAGCGGATGCTGCCGTTACGGTGGACGACATTATGGCGTGGGAGGCTGAAAACGGTGAATTGCCTGTCGGGGCACTGGTATGTATGTACTCCGGTTGGGATCAGCGCTGGCCCGACATTGAAGCGTTCCGCAACGCCGATGCTGATGGCGTGATGCACTTCCCCGGCTTCAGCGGAGAAGCCGCCGAATTTCTCGTCACGGAGCGTGAGATTCATGGCATTGCCGTAGACACATTGAGCCTTGATATTGGCTCGTCTACTACCTTCGATACGCACGTGACCATTCTAGGGGCCGGGAAATATGGGGTTGAAGGTGTCGCCAACTTGCAAGCCATTATGGGCATGTCGGCGCAGGTGATTGTTGGTGTGCCGCGCTGGGAAGGCGGTTCTGGCGGTCCATGCCGTTTGTTGGCGTTGATCTGATTTGCCGTTCACGCGACATCCCTCCCAACCATGATTGGGACGGACATTTATCGAAAATGGTAACGCTACTGAAGCCATTACCGATGGGCGTCTCGGCGTGGACGCCCCTACGGAACCGCTCAGGCAAATGGGAATCGCCATTACGCGGCGGTTTGGTAAGGATAAAATGTCCTCTCCCTAACCAAATACAGGGAGTTTTTAATTGCGCTTGTTGCTGTTATCCAGCGGAATAGAACGCGGCGGCATCCGTCTTGAATTTTGCCAGTGAGGCCACATCCAGATAAAACATATGCCCGGCCTCATAAAAATGATATTCCACGTTTTGATGTAGCTCCGGGCCAAGCCCCATATGATTGAAGGTGTACAGCGCACCCATGTGCGGCGTGGCGAGATCATAATACCCCTGCGCAACCAATACTCTCATAAACGGATTGCGCTGCATCGCCTTGCGCAGAAGGTCACTTGTATCCGGGAATTTGCCCTTCTCCCACTCCCAATTCTCGTTGACCTCAAAGCTCAGGATGTTGTAGGCCACGTCTGTTTCATAGAGCAGTTGCTCACTCACATATTGGTTGAAGGTCGCCGTATATGGTGGGGTTATGGCCGTCAGCGACGGGTCAAATTCGGGAAATTCCGTGATCTTGAGGTCCTCATAGCCCTTGAAGCGGCTGTCCAGACGACCGACGGTGCGATGCTCATCACGCAGCAGTTCTTTGCAAAACCGCTGGATGTCTACCCGCAGTTTTGTGTTATCGATATAGGCGCGGCCCAGCCCGGTATAATAGGATAATTTCTCAACAATCGTCTCACGCTCTTCGGCACTGATGTTGTCGCCTTTCATCAGAGCCAGCGTGTATTCGTGCATGGACCATGCCTCGACTTCTTCCAGTAAAGCCGCCAGCGACGTTGATTGCAGCGCTTCATCCAGCCGCCCGTGATACCAGGCCGTGGCGGCATACGTCGGGACATACAGGTTATAGGGCAAGTCATTGCCACGCACAAATTCCAGATTCTGGAAATTGAGGACGGTTGAGATGAGCAGAATCCCCGACAGGCCAATCCCGTTGACATGTAAATTTTCGGCCAGCCCAGCGGAGCGTGTAGTGCCATAACTTTCCCCGGCCAGATAGAGCGGCGATGTCCAGCGCTGGTAATGGGTCAAATACAGGCGGATGAACTGGGTGAGTGATTTGATGTCGCCCTCAACACTCCAGTAATTTTTGTTATCATCTTCTTTGACAGCGCGGCTAAAGCCTGTGCCAACCGGATCGACAAAAACAAGGTCGGTCATATCCAGCCAGGTATGAGTGTTGTTTTCGAGGCGATACGGTGGGGGTGGCATCCAGCCCTCATCCTGCATCCTGACGCGCTTCGGCCCAAGTGCGCCCATGTGCAGCCACACCGATGACGACCCCGGTCCGCCGTTAAATACAAATGTCAACGCGCGGTCGGCCCGATTTTCGACATCATTCAGCGTGTAGGCTGTGAAGAAGATACTGGCTTTAAGCTCATCGTCTTTTTCATCCTTAAGCGGCATTAATCCGGCGCGGGCTGTATAGCGCAGAGTTTGCCCATCCAGTTCGATCTGATGCGGGGTTTCGACCGGGGGTGGCGGTGGTTCGGGTTTCTTCTGCTCCTTTCGTTCATCGTTATTCTTTTTCTCTTTTTCGTTGCCCGACATGCGTTGAATTCTCCTTTTCGAGAGAGACTATAGCCCTTTCACTGCCTTACGGCAAACCCGTCACAGCGGTCGGATAGTATAACGGCTATAACGGATTTGGGGGACACTCAGGCGGAAGATGCAGGCCCGATCACCTTTTGCCATGCACTCAACTTCATGCACATCATATTGATTCCTGAAAGCAATCGTCAGCCAGCCCTCAACAAATGAACAGATACACCGTTTCTTGATGAGATTATGCGGGCGAAATGGCGTACAGAATGGACATGCTTCAATGATGACATCCTGTTCAAACACGACGGCATCCGTCAGAGGTCTCAACAGGGCCGGGACATCATCAATATCATTGATGTAGCCACCAAAACATTGACCGAATGTTTTCCCCACAGCCCGGTTAAATTCGACCACATGCTGCCATGAAATATGTAAGTCATTGGTGGCCTGCATGAATCGTATCGCCTGTTCTACCGTGATTTGTTCAGGGCGTATCTTCAGGTCAAGGAGCAGCAGCAGTGCCTTAACAACGTTCCCGCCCAGCCGCTGTTCATAGCTGCCCAGAAAACATTCGGTGAAATGTGTCGATAACATACTATGCCGTTTATTCGCTGGTTATAATATCTGTCAACTTCAGCAATTGTAACATGTTGTGCTCCGAACAGGCTGATTGGCTGGGCTTCATACCTACTATTGAACATAATTCATTTTAAATCTTGTAAAGTGTGGTGGAGCAATACTAACAGGAAACCTTAACTTTCGGTGGCAGGAATTATAGCAACTTCATCGGGATTTTATTGGCAGACACAGTAATGACAGAAACAAATCCAGACAATCAATTTATCAAACTTGGCGATGAACATCGTGAAAGAGGTGAACTTGACCAGGCTGTTGCCGCCTACACCAAAGCTATTGAGCTAAATCAAGAACGTATCAAGGCTCACTATAGGCGCGGATTGGTGTATTACGACCTAAACGGGTTTCCCAGAGCGATAGAAGACTTTGGTGTCGTGCTGAAAGATGATCCTGAAAATAAAGATGCCTTAACATATCGCGGTCTCAGTTATGCTCAACTCAAAAATTATCAACTAGCACTGGCTGACTTTGAAAAGCTTCTGCCAATGGAACCTGATGTGCCCGAACTTTTATTTATGGTTGGATATACGATTGCAAGGTTTGAACTAGACTACTATGATGCCATATCCTATTTTGACAGGGCCATACAGCTTGATCCTGATTTCGCAGAGCCATATCGAGAGCGTGCACACTTATACTACCGTTTAGATAATTGGAAACGTGCCCTACAAGACTTTGAAAAGTATTTGTCATTCCCTCCAGAAACCCCAAAATGTCACAAAAAACATGCCGATGTTTATATTCTACCTGGTCGATTTTCGGATGCTGCCCGTGCCTACGAAAATTATCTCAAACTCTCGAAACAAAAGATAAAATGGCATATCTACCTCAAAATTTTGTGGCTAAGAATGCGTGCCCGACTCTCTACATGATGAAATATACCCGCAGAAATGGCGAATTTACCCCGACTTGCCCTTGACTTGCCTCATTTCCCCTGTTATGATGCCAATTCCTTCGGCCCTCGGACAACCAAGTCTAGGACATGGCAATGCCCGTGGAATTGAAATTGCATATACATGAGGCTACCCGTGCGTCAATTAATTGGTAGCCTCAAGTTGTGTGCGAATCAGGACAGAAGGCGGCGTTTGAACGCCTTTTTCCTTGTCAAAAGAAGGTGAAATTACAGTCGTAATTTTCTAGATCATTCAACGAAGTCATTGCGGAGTCAGGTATGCCTACCATTAACCAACTCGTGCGTAAAGGGCGCAAGGACAAAAGGAAGAAGAGTACCGCACCTGCGTTGCAGTACACCTTCAATTCTTACTCGCAGCAGCGGAAGCAGCAGCCAAAAGGTGCTCCGTTTAAGCGCGGTGTTTGCACACTTGTACGTACGATGACACCGAAGAAGCCGAATTCGGCTTTGCGCAAGGTGGCGCGTGTCCGCTTGACCAACGGCATTGAAGTCACTGCCTACATTCCGGGCGAGCAGCACAACTTGCAGGAGCACAGTGTTGTTCTCATACGGGGTGGTCGTGTGAAAGACTTGCCGGGTGTGCGTTACCACATTGTTCGTGGAACGCTCGACACAGACGGCGTGACCAACCGTAAGCAAGGTCGTAGTAAATACGGGACCAAGCGTCCGAAGTAATTGAGGAGAGGCGTCCATGCCACGTCGGTATAGACCAGCAAAGCGCCCTGTGCGCCCTGATCAAAAGTTCAATAACGAGAACATCTCCCGGTTCGTGAACCGGATGATGCGGGATGGCAAGAAAAGTAAAGCCTACCGCATCATGTACGATGCGCTCGACCTGGTAAGCGAACGCATAACTAATCAAGACCCGGTTGTGGTCTTTGAAACTGCGCTTCGTAACGTGACCCCCGCTGTGGAAGTCAAGCCGCGCCGCGTGGGTGGTTCCACCTATCAGGTTCCTGTCGAAGTTCCGGCTGACCGTGCGCTTTCACTGGCTATTCGCTGGATTCTGGCGAGCACCAAAGCCCGCAATGGCCGCAGCATGGCAGAAAAATTAGCGGCGGAACTGATGGATGCCTTCAACAACGAAGGAAACGCCATCAGAAGGAAAGATGAAACCCATCGTATGGCAGAAGCAAACCGCGCGTTTGCAAATTATCGCTGGTAGCAAGTGAGGAAGCACAGAGATACCTATGGCGAAGAAAAACGGTAGCCTGGATCTAGCCATGGTCCGTAATATCGGGGTGATTGCCCACATTGACGCGGGCAAAACCACGACAACCGAACGTATTCTGTACTACACCGGGAACATTCACCGTATTGGTGAAGTTCACGAAGGTAGTGCGACGACGGACTATATGGAGCAGGAACGTGAACGTGGTATCACGATCACTTCTGCGGCGGTAACCGCCTCCTGGCGTGACCACCAGATCAACCTGATTGACACCCCCGGACACGTGGACTTCACTGCCGAAGTACAGCGCAGCTTGCGCGTGCTCGACGGTGGTGTGGTGGTGTTCGATGGTGTGGCGGGTGTTGAACCCCAATCAGAGACCGTCTGGCGTCAGGCGGATGAATACCGCGTACCGCGCATCTGTTTCGTGAATAAGATGGATCGCACCGGGGCCAACTTCGAGAGGTGTATCCAGATGATGAAGGATCGCCTGAACGCAAATCCGGTTACGATACAGATTCCATATGGTTCTGGTCAGGACTTTGAAGGCATCGTCGATCTCATCAATATGGAACTCGTGACCTACGGTGACGACCTCGGTACTGCCATTGAACGTCATCCCATTCCGGGTGACTTTTTGCCAGAAGCCGAATTGGCTCGCGCCGAAATGGTTGAATCCATTGTCGAGAACGACGAGTATCTGCTTGAGAAGTACCTGATGGAAGAAGAAGTCAGCAACGACGAACTCGTTCAAGCCCTGCGTGCTGCCACCATTGCCGGTAAAGTGCATCCAGTTTTGTGTGGGTCGTCCTTAAAGAACAAGGGTGTTCAAATGTTGTTGGACGCCGTTGTTGATCTGCTACCCAGCCCGCTGGATATTCCCCCGGTGAAGGGCATCCTGGCTAAGGACGAAGAAACCGTTGTCGAACGCAGGGCTTCCGATGATGAACCGCTGGCCGCCCTCGTCTTTAAGATTGTGACAGACCCGTATGTTGGTCGTCTGGCCTTCATCCGTGTTTACTCCGGCGTCATCGAGACGGGTTCGTATGTCGTGAACACGTCCAAGGGCAAGCGCGAGCGCATTGGTCGTATGGTGCGTATGTTTGCCGACCGTCGTGAAGACGTCAACGAAGTCCATGCCGGTGACATTGCTGCCATTCTTGGCCTGAAGGATACCTTCACGGGCGATACACTCACCCACCCGGATAAGGAAGTCATTCTCGAACAGATTAAGTTCCCGGCACCGGTTATTCAGGTTGCCATCGAGCCAAAAACCAAAGCCGACTCGGATAAGATGGGTGAAGCCCTGCGCAAATTGGCCGAAGAAGACCCGACCTTTCAAGTGTCGGTGGATGACCAACTTGGTCAGACCATCATCGCCGGGATGGGCGAGCTGCACC
Source organism: Chloroflexota bacterium (assembly GCA_022616515.1). Classification (GTDB taxonomy): domain Bacteria; phylum Chloroflexota; class Anaerolineae; order Aggregatilineales; family J027; genus JAKEEQ01. The sequence goes on from JAKEEQ010000401.1 coordinate 6,828, forward strand.
TTGAGGTGCTGGTTGACCGCTTGATGCGTGAATTCAAAGTGGATGCCACTGTTGGTAAACCGCGTGTAGCCTATCGTGAAACCATCACCCGTCAGGTGACCATTGACCACACCTTCCGTCGCCAGACAGGTGGTTCCGGCCAGTATGCCCGTGTCGTGATTGACTTCTCGCCGCTTACCGAAGAGGAACGTTCTCAACTGGATGGCGAACTGGACTTCGTTAACGACATCAGGAGCGGGACCATTCCAAAAGAATTCATCCGTCCGGTGCAGCGTGGTATCGAAGATGCTATGAGCGGCGGAGTTCTGGCTGGCTACCCGGTAATCGGCATTCGTGCCCGCCTCTTTGACGGTGCTTTCCACGAAGTTGACTCCAGTGAAATCGCGTTTAAGGTCGCTGGTTCAGCCGCGTTGAAGGAAGGTGTCCAGAAGGGTGCGCCCAACCTGCTCGAACCAATGATGCGCGTGGAAGTTGTCGCGCCAGAAGAATATAGTGGTGATGTAATCGGTAACTTCTCGGCCCGGCGCGGCATCGTCCAGGGTATGGAACCACGTGGCGATGGCGGAGCTACCATCAAGGCCCGCGTGCCCCTTGCCGAGATGTTTGGTTACGCAACAGACCTGCGTAACTTCACTCAGGGGCGTGGTAGCTTCTCGATGGAATTCGATGGCTATTCCCCCGTTCCGAATAGTATCGCCGAAGACATTA
>JAKEEQ010000402.1 GCA_022616515.1 Chloroflexota bacterium
AATGTGGGCGTTAGCGTCATCGTCTCCGACGGTGTGGCTGTAAATGCCTGTACCGTCAGCGTATTGGCTCTGTTGAGAGTCGATTGCACTTCCTGAGTGCGGGCGATACTGGTTGACCGGATAGCTGTTTCCTGAGCCGAGACGGTCGCCTCATCATCCTGCGCTCGAACGGTGGCCGTAAAATCTAGATTACGTTGGGCAACCGTCGCCGTCAGGTCAAAAAAGACAGCCTGTGTACCGGCTATCTGAGTCTGGATGATAGCAGCCGTCGCGGTTTGATTGACGGGAACCTCGGTGTCGGTCGGCGTGGAGGTCGGTGTACCTGTGCCAGTTGGCGTTAAGGTAATCGTCGATGTTGCCGACGGCGTAAACGTGATAGTCGGTGTCGGTGTATCGGTTGGCGGGGGGAACAGTGCAGGCTCCCATACGTCGCGCAGCAGCAGTAACCCCACCACGATAATGCCCATAATCAGCGCACCTATCATCCCGTTGCGGATAGACCGTCCCCGCTTCATAGACCGAATATCTTCTTCAAAACGCAACACTTCAGTGCGCCGCCCTAAAATGCGGAAGGGGTCTTCTTTAGTGATGTCAAGCCAGCGTTCAGCGGTAGACACGTCTCCGCGCTCTATGGCGTCCTCGACACGCTCAAGATGGCGATTCAGCAGGTCCGATACCAGCAGGCGGTAACGGGGGTCCTGTGCTTGTTGGCGCAAACCGGACAGCATTTGACGCGCCTGGGCTAACTCAGAATCGGTATTCTGGGCAATTAACGCGGCGGCACGGTCCATAATCTGGCGACCACCGCCCAGATCGGCCCCGATTTGTTGCGCCTGTTGCAGTGCCTGCAAGGCTTTAGGGTCCGACGGGTCAATATCGACCGCCAGTTCCAGCAAATCCTGGGCTTCGTTTGCCAGCCGCAGTTTTTCATCAATGCCCTGCATCGACTCGACGCGCAGCATGGCGCTTTCGCCCTGCGACATCAACTGTGCTTTCAGCCCATGTAATCGGTTGTTGACCTCATGCACCAGTTCGCGCAGGCGTTCGCTGGCAGGCAAAATTTGCCGTATCTGGGCCAGTTGGTTGAGCAGGTCAGTCAACCCCCGTGCCCGATCCATCAACGAACCACTGATAGCGCCAAGTTGGGCCACTGCCTGATCGTATTGCTGGCGAACCTGTTTCACCAGCCGCAACCGTTCCTCGGTTTCGGGGTCATTGGGAACCACCCGCAGCGACCCTTCATATTTACTCTGTGCGGCGGCCCAATCATCGGCCTGTAAGTGACGGTCGCCTTCCTGAAGCAGTTCACGGGCCAGGGCGAGGTCTTCAATTTCAAGCAGTGCCTGTTCGACATCCTTCCATGTCGAAATGCCTGCCCGGTCAGCAATATCCCGTGCTTCGCGATAAAGCCGCTGTGCTTCGTCATAATTTCCGGCACGTACCAGCGAATTCGCGCGGTTGTAGGCCACTCGTGCATCAAAGGGAATGCGATGATCGGGCACAACACCGCGCACCAGATTATCTTCAGCCTTTGCCCGGTAATCCTCTGCCTGTACATTCGAAGGATCGATAGCAAGCACTCTATTTGCCAGATCAACGGCCTGCGAATAGTCACCAGCATAATAAGCCTGCGTAAGCTGCGACATCAAATTTTGTGTTTGTGGATTAGCCACAGGTTGGGGCGGCTGTTGGGAAACTACTTGAACAGGCTCCTTGCTCACCGTAGCGGGTGGCGCAAAATCCTCTTCCGGCTCTTCGTAGCGTTCCGGCTCACCCAATTCTAAATCTATGTCGTAGCGATCAAACAAGCCTTGCACTTGCATTTCATGCTGCGGGCTGCGCCGGGCAGCCTGCATGAGCAGTTCCTGCGCTTCCTCACTATCGGCATTAAGCTCAAGCGCACGGGCCAAAATATCAATGGCTTCGTCGTAGTCGTGGTCATCACTGGCAATGTCAATCCGAATCCGGGCACGGCGCAAAATACTGCGCAGTTCTGGATCATCGGCAGGGATATTGGCTGGCGAACTCATGCGGGCCAGTTCATTGAATAATTGACGAGCTTCGTCTTCAAAGGGCGTGTTTTTGCTCTCGGCCAGTAACGCCCGCGCCTGGTCTTCAAGGGGAGCGATTTCAGCCGCTGTGGCACTGGATGGCAACCGTTCAACAGCTTCTTGTAGTTCATCGAGCGCCTGACGTAAATCGTCCATTCAATCTCCTCAGGATGGGTCAGTTGTTCGCACGCTATTGTAGCGATGTGCGGAAATCCTTGCTAACCCAATTTTGAGGGGTTTCGCTCCCACATTGCTTTTATTGCATAAATTTCACCAAGATGGCGGGCCTGATCCATCATCGCCATAGTGATAACCTGATAGCGCGTATACTTTCCATCCCATCCAGCAGCAGGAATCATCAATTCCTCAATATCATAGTTGATCACATACGTCGTTGCCGACTGGATGACATCATCGACATAGCCAAGCAGAAACTCCTGAGTCATCCGGGGAATGGCGGCAACTTCTTCCTGTGTATAGCCATTCAATGATCCCCAGCCATCCCGACCAATACCACGCGGATCATAGCCGCTGCGCCGCGCCCAGCCATTACGAAACCAGCATTGATTTTCGTCCGGTTCGCCCCGGATTTGCTTATACAAAAACACGTCCGTTAACCGCCCCATATGCCAGACGGTGACCGCGATACTGTTCGCACCGGGTTGTGGTTGCCAGTAGAGTAGATCTCTGGGAAAATCGTTGAAGAAACGGTGAAGACGACGTTGAGTATCAGCCATTAAGTCGATAAGGACATCATTCGCATTCATGGAAGCCAGTCCTGTAAAGGGTGTAATAATATGAATAGTTGGTGTCGATTATACGCCATTCTAGCGAGATGTGCTCCGGTAGGGGTGATCTTCCGGCGCGGCCCATCAAATTGGGTCAAAGTCATCAAATGGCACACAGAAACGGACACCTTCGAGCACGGGCAGTGGTTCAAGGGGCGCATTTATGAGCGGCGCGGCGACGTCTCACCGGATGGCAGCCTTATGGTCTATTTTGCCTCCAAGCAATCAACCGCCCAATTTCAAGGGGATTATTCTTATTCGTGGACCGCTGTCAGCCGCCCACCCTATCTCACCGCGCTTGCCCTGTATCCCAAAGGCGATACCTGGAACGGCGGCGGATTGTTTGAAGACAATCGCACCCTTTGGCTCAATCATCCCGATCACAGCAGCACACCGCATCCCGATCATGTGCCACCAAAATCGTTTCGTGTTCGCAACAACATTGAAATCTTTGGCGAAGATCGCTCTATTGTGGATAAGCGGCTGCGACGTGATGGCTGGACCTGTAAACAGCCTGCCGACATCTGGCCCGGTGGGTATGTTCACAAAGAGGGCATCTGGGAGCGAGATGGGCTACACATGATCCTTCAGGAGATTGACTTTCAAGCCTATGCTGGCCCTTACATTTTCCATTATGCCATCAATGATACTTCGCTCGGAAGATGTACATGGGGTGATTGGGATCAGCAGGGGCGGCTGGTCATCGCACAGGAAGGCAAATTGTGGGCCGTTACCGTAAATGATGACGTGATAACCAAACGAGAAATTGCGGATTTTAATGATGATGAGCCGCAGCCAATCGACTCACCGGAGTGGGCACGGCGCTGGCAGCCTGTCAGGGGATAACTCGCTCATTCAGAAAGTCCGACACTTCCTTCATCAACCGGCGCAGTTCCTCTTCCATATCCTCATTGATGCCATCCATAATTGCCGCCGACAGAAACGATTCACGCGCATCCCGTATCAAGTCTTCTGCCATGCGCAGTTTGGTCAGCCCACTGCGCATTTTGTCACGGGCCTCGACCAGCATCGGCACCGGGGTTAAGGTTGGCGTTTGCCAGCCAAAACGATGCGCGGCGCGTTCCAGCTTTTTCAGGAATTCGTAGGCGGTGCTGTACTGTTCTTTTGCGCCCCCTTCCAGCAGTTGGATAATGGTTGTGCTGAGCGTTGGGTCAGACCCGAAATCGAGGTGGCCTATATCCTCATAGCGCTCGTTGACCTCGGCCAAACTGCCTGGCTGTGGACGGAGTGCACCGCGCTGTGACGACATGCCGGTGAAGATTGGATACAGCACGCCGACACACATGTTGTGCAAATCCTTGCGGCGCTGCTGTTCGATGTTTGTCGGATTGTCCACGATTTTCGAACTGTTCCAGTCAATTACGCGCAGCGTCTTGCCATTCCAGTATAAATGTTCGAGCTTGTGGTCCATGTAGATAATGCGGCGTTCGTGGGCATAGGCCAGCAGATTGCCGAATTGCTGGGCGAGATCAATGCCCTCTTCGGTGGGCAAGCGCCGCCGTTTGCCATTGGAGCCTTTCATGACATACAGCAAATTGTGTTCACGGGGCAGGTATTCGAGAGCAATGTAGGGTCGCCAGCCATCTATATTCGCTTCGTAAAGTGCATCACCAAACGCCTGCACATCCCGGCCAAAGCTCATGATGTTGCCGTCATGTGGATATTCGCTGTCGGTCGAGACATAACCACAGTCGTAAAATTTCATTGGCACGGGATGCTCTTCAAGACGGGTGAGTAATGTCACCTCATGAACAAATGCCTGTGCTTCCCAGCGTGGGCGTTCATCAGGGGCGCGATGCTCAGGACGCATGACTTTGAAGGCCACCGTGCGGCCTGTGGGTAGATGAATCGCATCCAGCACTCGCGCATAATGCCCCAGCGCAAAAGTGTCGATGAAGTTTCCGATTTGATAGATGTCTGATAAATTTTCGGGCACGCCGCCTGAAATCCTTTGATTGTGTGAGCCTGTGGGTTGTCCACTCCTACACTATATCGCTGTACTAGGCGTAACATCAACCCTCCAATTTTGTGGAGGGTCGCTAGTAGGCACTGGACTTTGATTTGCTCAACGTTTCGCCGCGTGCTTCCTTGACGATTTGGACACCAGCACTGGCCCCGATGCGATTCGCCCCGGCTTCTATAACCGCCAGTGCATCGGCATAATTGCGCACACCACCGGACGCTTTGACGCCCATCGTTGGGCCAACAACCTTGCGCATCAATGCCACATCTTCGACGGTCGCGCCGCCACCGCCGAAGCCAGTAGAAGTTTTAACAAAATCGGCTCCGGCCATTTTGGCGATCTGGCAGGCCGCTACTTTTTCTTCAGCCGATAGTTTGGAAGTTTCCAGAATGACTTTGCATAGTGCATTGTTAGTGTGGGCAACATTGACGACCGCCGAAATATCTTTATGCACGAGGCGATAATCGCCACCTTTCAACGCACCGATATTCAGCACCATATCGATCTCGGTTGCGCCGTCATTGATGGCATCCTGCGCTTCAAACGCTTTAGCTTCAGGGGTCGTCGCGCCAAGCGGAAAGCCAATCACTGTGCATACCTTCACCGCCGATTCGCGCAGCAGATCGGCTGCTAACTTGACATGACCGGGGTTGATGCAAACAGATGCGAAACCATATTGTCGAGCTTCGGCGCACAACTGCGTAATTTCTTCTGGCGTGGCATCCGGCTTAAGCAGCGTGTGGTCGATCATACTGGCAATATCACCGTTACGCTGAGGGGGATTAATGTCGCCGCGAAGCTGCTGCATAACCTGCCGGGTAATCTGATCGACAAGGCGATCAATCTCGTGTTCTTGCACAATTTTCTCCTGAGTAAGCCGTTACTTACATACCACTAAGAAGTGTATTTTCGCTCGACCGCCATGATTTTATTGACGCGGCGGGCATGGCGTCCACCCCCAAACTCCGTCGTTAACCAGATTTTCACGATCTGTTTCGCCAGACTATCCCCGATTAATCCGGCTCCCAGCGTCAGGACATTGGCATCATTATGTTCGCGGCTGTTGACCGCCGTTGCCTGATCGTAACACAGCGCGGCACGGATTCCCGGCACTTTGTTGGCAACCATCGCACTACCAATCCCGGCCCCGTCAATGATAATGCCGCGCCACGCCCTTTTTTCAGCCACGGCCTCCGCGACCGGATGTGCATAATCGGGATAATCGACCGCCTCGGCGCTGTTCGTGCCCATATCAAGGATGGAATATCCCTCGCCGCTGATGAACGCTTTGAGCATCTCCTTCATGGGATAACCGCCGTGATCGGCCCCAATCGCGACAATTTTGGCCTGAACTGACTCCGGGTTGGCGGCTGGCTGCGGTATCGGTTCATCACCCTCCACCAGCGTGATACGCCGCATCATGGCTGTCTCACGGGCGAGCGGCGTTAAAATGGACCCCGGCGTGACCCGAAAATATCCACCTTCGGCAACCTCGCTAATGTCGGCTTCGGTGATAATTTTTGACGTGGGTGCGTTGCCTCCTAATTCTCGTTGTAGGGCTTTACGCACCATGTCACGAATTTGCTTTTCGTCCAACTAATTACCCAATTTTCTCAAACCAGTATATAAAATCTATTGTAACGCCTTGCCTGCGAAAGTTAAAATCCAGCCATGCACATCAATATAGACTTTTCCAGAATCTCGGATCATTTCCTCATATTCGACATCACCATACCAGCACCCATGCAGTTCCAATTGGATGCGCTGGCAATCGGTAATGGTATCGAAATCAAGAACCTTACATGTGATGCCACCTTTACCATCGACGGCAATGTATTATTTCTATCAGAGCCGTCTCAACTGCACTATGAACTCCACACCGTTTACCGGGATGTGATAGGAGATGACCGGGATGTGTATGTCATGTATCCCTTCATCAACGAGCGCGAAGTGTTTTTTGGAGTGGGCGCTATTCCCTACCCGGTAAATTATGCTGATCTCGCGGACGAGTCCACTTTTAGCTATGAATTACAGCACCTTCCCGCCGGGTGGCAGGCGTTTTCCACGCTGGAACCACCCGCTCCGGGTCAACTCGAAGGGTTTTTTGCGTATGCAGTCCGCGATGAGGTCGAGGCCGGGAGTTTTAAATGTGGCACAACGATGTTTCAGTGGATGATGCAGCCGGGCAAGACTTTTCCAATTTCCGGTGCTGAGATTGAAATGTATATCACCGGCTACGTCCGCTGGCTGGAAGCGAACATAGGCCCATTTTTGCCAGACGTTGTGAAACTCCTTTTTTTGCAAGCGCCATCCAATTTTGCAGAACTCAGCAACGACCGGACGTTTACCACCGGTCAAAATTTCGCGAATGGCATTTTGACCGTTGGACCCAATAACCCCCATTATCTACAGGCAACGTTTGATTATAACGATTACCGCTTCTTTTTATATGATGGCATTACTCACGAATTGATGCACTACTACACCACCACAGCGTGGCAGGGCAAATACAAGGCATATTTGCATCCGGCCCCGAATGCATCACCGTATACCTCGCGTCTCATCGGCGAGGCGCTGAATATCTACTTTCACCGCCAGTATCTTTACCAGTACTGGTATGGTTCATCCGAGCCTTTTTATGAAATGGACATTCCAGACAGTATAAAAAAAGCCAAACAGCGAGGTACTCGCGCACCGCTTGCTGATTTGCATTTGCTCGATAAAGCACTGCTTGAATACGGAACTTCACTGCTTGAGCAATTCAGACGGCTCGTGTCTGACCGTAAAGCCATCAGCACACCACTGGCGCTGGTGGAAGGATTGCCAGAGCACGTTGCCACCCGCGTTGATGAAAGTGTCGTGCCTGAATATCTGGGTTAAATCAGGCCCAGCACCAGCGATGTGAGGCCGATAGCAACGCCAGCCCCCGCATAGAAAAGCTGACGCTGTAGATCCGCTGGACCGCGAAATAAGGTAGACTGCGGGGGTTCGTGCGGATCATAGTAAACCGTGATGTTTGTATCTTTGGCGAAATCCTCCATCAACCGTTCGCCGCGAACAAGATTCACCAATCCAATATCTTCATCGGTCACATCCCCCCGGAAGTGGCGACCATCGACGGTGTAGGTGTAGATGATGTTCGGCTCAAACATGGCGATTGAATCAGGTTCGCTGCGTGACGAGACCCGATGTAACTCTGCTCTGGTGACAGTGCCTGTTGTGCTTTGCCAGTGACGATTTGCCCGCCAATATTGAAATAGCTGCGCCAGCCGCAGGCTACCGCCAGCCAGAAAAATGACACCAATGAGTAGCCACCCCATAACAGCTAATTTCCTTCATGGTAATTGACGATGTTCACTGGCTTAAGATTCCCTCAATATCGGCAATTGCTTCATTCAGTTCGAGTTGTTTGCCCTGCATGATTAGCGCCGTGAGCATATCGCCGTCGACAGCATATTCTAAATCGCTCAAAAATAGGTCCAGTTGACGCTGCTGGCGGAAGACGGGATGCTGATGTAAGAAACCAACCCAACGAGCAGCACGAATGGGCTGTCCCCCAAAATAGACAATGATGGCCGCCCGGAATAACACATCCATCCAGACAGGCATTGTGTTGACCGATGCCGCCAGTTGAACCATCTCGTGAAAGCATTCGTTGGCTTCCTTGTGTAAGCTAACGAACGCATACATATAAATGAGTGCGCCAAGCGTTTCAATCATCAGCTCGTGACTGCCCATCGTGCGCTCGATAGCCAGACTCTGTTCCAGATAAACGCGAGCGGTTCGAAAATCCCGCTTGAGTAGAAAAATGTTACCAAGATTGGTCAGGATGTTCGCAATTTCCAAGCGATTGCCCAATTCCCGCCACAGATCAAGGCACTGCTCAAAGTAATCTTCGGCTCCCGCGTAATATTCCTGTTCATAAGCCACCATACCGAGACTGGTCAGCATGTTAGCGATGCCAAACAGATCATTTTTGCTTTCATAGATCGCCAGACCCTGTTCAAAGTAGTCCTGTGCCAGCTTATAATCGCCGCGTTGGTAGGCAACCGTGCCAAGATTTTTCAGGCTCAGTGCGACGCCGCGCAGCAGTCGCTGGTCCTTAGCAGTTTGCAGCGCATCATCGGCATAAGTCATCGCCGCACCAAAATCCCCCTGCCGCCACAGGATTTCGCTAAGACCGTTGAGTGCCTGTATCTGGTTCCACTGATCGTCGGAGGGACTGGCAATCGTGCGCTGGTAATAATCCATCGCCGCCGGGTACTTGCCAAGTCGAAACAGGCTGTCACCCAATTGTTTATACAATGTACCGTGCAAAGAACTGTCTGTCGGAATATACCCTACATATTCTGTGGAGCGTTGGAGGACGCGTACCGCATCATTGTAACGGGCCAGCGACATCAGCCACTGCGCGGCGTTCAGCGAATAGTAGATGGATCGCTGGTGCTCTCCGGCAAAATACCAGTGCTCGGTTAACGCTTCGGCATATGCAAAATTATCCGAATAATGCTGCTCAATCGCCCGGGCGATTTTGCGATGGACGTTCCGCCGCTTGTCTTCTTTGAGTACATTGATAATCGTCTCGCGGATTTTATCGTGGGCAAAGCGCCAGCGCCCTTCTTGATTGTCCAGAATCATGGCTTCAACACAGGCATATTGCCAGCTTTCAATATTTTTGTCCGGGAAAATCGTTTGCAGCATGGTGGTGTCGATGTGCCGACCTGCTACCGCCGCAACCATCAACACCGGGCGATAGGACCGCGGAATGCGATTGAGACGCCACCGGATGATTTCACGCATACCGCCCGTCATAATCTTCGAGGTAATATCACCGGCATCAATATCACTCAGGCGACCAGCCTTCTCCGCCATCGCCCGCACCACTTCCACAATGAAAAACGTATTGCCTTCAGACTCACGCATGATGAAGTCAACTACTTCGGGCTGGCTGCCGTTTTTGCCCAACATTGATACACTCAATTCGGCTACACTTTTGCGTGAGAGGCGCTGTAAATTGAGGATTCGGGCACAGGGGAGTTCCGCCGGAAGATCACGGCGCACGTCATCGCGAAACGTGCCAATGATAAGCAGCGGCAGCCCGCCGACAATATCCTGAACTTGCTGCAAGATGAGTAAACTCTCGCGTGCCCAGTGTAAATCTTCCAGCAGCACGGCAATCGGGTGGCGCTGCCGACGAAATACATCCAGTATCGTGAGAATAAGACGCTGTTGTTCGGTATCAGAGTCCGCTTCCGGGGCATCCTGCACAGGCCGTTGCAGCAAATCCTCAATGTTGGGTAGGATCGACTTCAGAATAGCGGCCTCGCCATCGGTAATTTCTGTCTCCAGCAGCAAGCGCGGTATGATGCCACGCCATGTGTGGTAGGCTTCACCGCCCTCTTCCCGTGCCTGACCTCGTACCGCAATCGCCCCCTCAACCAGAGCCATCGCCCGCACCTCATCCAGCAACCGTGACTTACCCACACCGCTTTCACCACCAATCAGCCAGAGACTGCCATTACCGTTTTTTGCCTCTTTGAGTGCCTGCTGAAGCTGGCGAATTTCGGCGGCCCGACCGACAAATTTAGCTGCCTGAAGGTAACTCTCGCGAACAACTTCATCCTCCTCCGGGATGGGTACGTTCATCGCGTCCGCCAGATCACGAATGACAATGCCTGCGTCCTGCTGGCGTTCAGCGGGGTCTTTGGCAAGAAGTCGCCCCACAGCATAACGCAGTGAGTCCGGTATTGGGTCTAGATTGGGATACTCGTGGAGGATGCGCTGGGTAAGCTGGACGAGATTTTTTCCGCGAAAAAGAGGGGCTTCAGACAGCAACTCAAAAGCAATGACGCCGACAGCGTACAAGTCCGACTTCACAGTGGCGGGATCACCCTTCACCAGTTCCGGGGCCATATAATTGATGGTTCCCGCCACCCGACCATCACCACGCATCAAGGTTGTGTGGTCACGGACCCGGACCAGTCCAAAATCCAGCAGCTTGACCTGATCGGCGTTCACCAGAATATTACCGGGCTTTAAATCGCGATGCACAATCCCACGACGATGCAGATAATGCACAGCTTCCAGTACGTGAATGATCAACGCCACCTTTTGCGAGACCGAAAGACCAAGCGCATACTCAAAGAGATTCTCCGGGTCTGTTAGCAGAGTCATGGTGAAAAATGGCTGGCGATCATCATCGAAGCCGAAATCAATCACGTCAATGATGTTGGGATGGCGCAGGGAGGCCAGTGTTTGGAATTCACGGGCCAGGGTCAGACGATTATCAATGCCCTCATCTTTCGTCGCAAAGACCCATGAATCTTCTTCAGCAAAAACCCGTTTCAAGGCAACCATTTCCCCGGTCAGACGGTCAAGTGCTTCATAGACCGCGCCTATCCCACCACGCCCCACAATCCGGTGGAGTTCATAACGATGTCCCAGAAACAACTTTTGCATCATGCCATCACCTGCTTTAATCGTTGTGAATCAAATTCTATTGCAGAGTTGACATAGGATGCAAAGGATTTTGTAAATTAAGGATAAATTCACGTTGTATTCATTACCACAACCATTCGGCCTCTCCCACAGTTTTAAGCAAAATCAGTGATGACACTGACCCCGATGCTCTGAAACTCGCCCATCCCTTGCAGCTCCGCCATTGATTCTTCCAGACTCACCGTTTTTCCAATAAGCAGAGATGGATTGAGTTTGCCGCTGGCAATCATGCTCAACATTGATGGATATTCATGAGCCTGCATCCCGTGACTGCCGTAGATTTCAAGCTCTTTTGCAATAACCGGGGCCATTGGAATCTGCGGGGCACTATCGTCCGCTACCATGAGACCCACCTGAACGTGGCGACCGCGTTTGCGCAGGTTCAAAATGGAATTACGACACGTCTCGGTGCTGCCAAGTGCATCAAGCGAGAGGTGTGCCCCGCCCTGCGTAAAATCCAGCACCGCCTCAACCACGTTGTTAACTTCACGCGCGTTGATAACCTGAGCTGCACCAATGGATCGCGCAAAATCCAGTTTCCTGCGATCAATGTCCACAGCGATAACATTCGCACCGAACGCGCTGGCAATCATAATGGCTGACAGGCCAACCCCACCGCAACCATGCACCGCGACCCATTCGCCACCGCGCACCCGTCCCTGATGAACCACCGCCCGGTAGGAGGTAATAAAACGGCAGCCCAGACAGGCCGCTTCCGTAAAATCCATCCCATCTGGTAAGTGAACAAGGTTGACATCTGCGTAGGGTAGCGCCACGTACTCCGCAAACGATCCCCATGCTGTGAAACCCGGTTGAAAGTAATGGTCACAGATTTGCTGGTTGCCCGACAGACACTGGGGACATGTGCCGCAGCCACAGGCAAACGGCACAGTCACGCGGTCACCAACCCGCCACCGCTTCACATCTTTACCCACCTCTACAATAACACCAGCCAGTTCATGACCCGGAACATGGGGTAAGCGAACATCCGAGTCATGTCCCTGCCAGCCATGCCAGTCGCTCCGGCAAATGCCATTGGCTTCAACCTTGATGACAACTCCGTCTATCGGAACCACAGGATCTTTAATGTCTTCCAGAAATAGTGAACCAGCAAATTCTTTGAAGATAACCGCTTTCATGATAACATCCTTATTACACTAATAACTTATTGACAATTTTTAATGCCAATTAAATCGCCATTTGATAATGTGAATATGATTCGAAGCATATAAATGGGAAGGCGCAAAGTGAATGCATACTCGTGGCTCCATCGACCGTTTTATGTTCTGATACTTATTTTGATCAGTCTCACAATGCTCATAACAGCCTGTGACATCGGCAACGATGACTCGGAAGAAGACAGCGACCCCACGACTACACCAGAACTGGCTGATCAGTTGGTGTATTATAGCTGGGAGGAGGATCTTCCACAGTCTGTCATGGACGCTTTCACTGAGGAAACGGGTATCGAAGTCGTTTATCTGACTTATGTTTCGCAGGAAGAAGCAATCGAAAACATCCGAAACGGCGAAACTTATGATCTGGTGGTGATGGGTAATGAGCGTGTGCCAATCCTATCGCGCGAAAATTTGCTGGCTGAACTCGATTATCGCAACATACCGAACTCGCGTAACATCTCGCCCAGCTTCCGAAATCTTAGCTATGATCCGGAGAGCAAATTTTCAATCCCGTATAGCTGGGGAACGACGGGGATTCTGGTGCGAATCGATCTGGTCGAAGAGGAAGTGACATCATGGGACGTACTATGGGACCCGACCTATACCGGGTTTGTTGGCATCTGGGACGATCCCCGTACGACTATCGGGATTGCTCTAATGTCTCTCGGCTACTCACCCAACAGCGAAAATCCGGCTGAACTTGAAGAGGCCCTTGGGAAATTGCAGGAACTGCGTGCAACAAGCGTCTTCCTCGAACAGTTCGATGATTATACATCGGCACCACCTTTGATTGATGGAACGGTCCACATGGCAATTGGCTATGCCTATGATGTTCTTGAATCCCGTGACAGTGCTCAAATCCAATATGTGTTGCCCGAAGAAGGGACCATTTTGTGGGGTGATAACTGGGTCATACCGTCAAATGCTGCGCATAAACGTGAGGCAGAACTCTTTCTAGATTTTCTGCTCAGACCAGAAATCAGCGCGATATTGTCCGAAGAAACTTATTATGCCGTGGTCAATACCGAGGCATACCCGCTCATTGATGAATCCATTATCAACGACACTGTGATCTATCCACCGGCTGAAGATATGGTGAACGCGCAAATTCTGCTGCCCCTTAGTGACGATGGAAAAGCACTGCACGATGACATCTGGGCGCGATTTATGAGCAGTATACAGGAAGAGGATGTTGAGGAATCTCAGGAGTGATCAAAGGTGCCAAATCGACGACTCCAGCGACAGCTAATTGCGTTACTTATTGTCGTTACGCTTGTGTCAATTGTGGCAGTGGGCGCAAGCGTATTTATTTTTGTGCGCCAGACAGAACAGGAAGCGTGGCAGGGCCGTCAAGCCGAAGCCGCCGTTAATGGTGCACAACGTGTCGAAGGGTCTATCACTCAATCAACCAATGGCTTACTTGGACTTGGCGACATTGACGCAGATCTTGTAAGGCTATTTGCAACATTTTCACCTGATGCCATCAGTAATCTAATTGAACGAAACCGGGGTGTTATCGAACTACTGCGTGTTGACGCGGATGGCGAAATTCTCATTAGCGGTGGCAAAGATGAACCTGTTTTGGCAAACACATTTACAATTCCGCAGTCTTCGTGGTTTCTGAGCACTACTGATGGTGAGCGATATTTAAGCGATGTGCAACTTACGCCCGACCAGTTACCCTATGCCATTATTGCTTTTCCCGTTAATGACGGTGGGGCAATTGCTGCCCGACTTGATATGCTTTTCATCTGGGAAGTTGTTGCAAGTATTCAATTTGGTGAAACCGGATCGGCTTACGTTATCGATTCGGATGGCAACATTATTGGACACAGCAATGTTGATTATGCGATCCGCCGGGAAAACATTGCAGGCCGACCAGAACTGGAAGCTATTCTTGAGGACACAGACCGTCGCTGGAGCGGCTCCTACGAGAACTTTCAGGGAGAAGATGTTGTTGGTTCCAGTGCTCCAATCGAAGGCACTGACTGGATTGTGGTAACAGAATTGACCGAAGCAGAGGCATTCCAGACCAGCCAACGTGCTATTCGATTCCTCG
Source organism: Chloroflexota bacterium (assembly GCA_022616515.1). Taxonomy (GTDB): domain Bacteria; phylum Chloroflexota; class Anaerolineae; order Aggregatilineales; family J027; genus JAKEEQ01. The sequence continues at coordinate 14,559 of JAKEEQ010000402.1, forward strand.
GGGTTGGTGCGCTCCTCTTTGGTGTGGCAGTTACTGTCGGGACAGCACGTATTTTGAACACACTGGTCTTTTCACCTGTCGCCTCTCTCCAATCAGGGGCTGACCGCATTGCACAGGGCGACTACACGCACAAGGTTCCCGCCAAACGCGAAGATGAAATTGGGCAGGTAGCCCACGCCTTTAACAACATGATGACTCAACTTCAAGAACGCGAGAATCAACTGGTTAAACAGTCGCAGGATCTGGCGGTTGAGGTTGAGGAGCGCAAACGTGCCGAAAAGATTGCGAATCAAGCAAGCGCCATGAAGAGCGCATTTCTGGCTAATGTGAGTCACGAATTACGAACACCGCTCAATGCCATCATCGGCTATGTTGAACTGTTGCTGCTTGGTATGGATGGCGAATTAACCGACAGTCAGAGGGATAAACTCACCCGGGTGAATGTCAGCAGCCTTCGCTTGCTGGGTATCATCAACGACATCCTTGATCTTTCACGAATTGAGGCAGGCCGGGTTGATCTCGTTGATGAACCATTTTCGCCCCGAGCCATGCTCGAAAGCATCCACAAACAAATGGAAAGTCTGGCGACCGAGAAAAATCTCAATTTTCAGGTTCAACATGACGAGCAGCTACCCGAACAACTGATGGGCGATCAAAAGCGTATTGAGCAGGTAGTGGTCAATCTGTTGTCGAATGCATTTAAATTCACCGAGCAAGGCAGTGTAGTTGTAAGCACCAGAGTCAGGGACTATACATGGCAATTGGTGGTAGAAGACACAGGCATTGGTATACCGGCACACGTACGCGAAACGATCTTTGAGCCGTTCCGGCAGGCAGAAGAAGGCTCAAGACGAAGATTCGGCGGGACCGGGCTTGGTCTCTCTATCACGAGAGATCTAATCCTGACGATGGGGGGTAATATTCGTGTTGATAGCAATGGGAAAGACGGGTCAACTTTTGTAGTGACCCTTCCGCTTAACACACCGGAGAACCATCAAGATGAACCAAAACCGGACACATTAGCGGTAGGAGATGAAGGTGTTTGATATCGACAAATTGAACACTTGGCGGATACTGGTCATTGATGACGAACCGATGAATGCCTCACTTATTAAGTCCATAATGGCTTTTTACGATGTGGCAGTGGATATCGCGTTTAATGGGGTTGAGGGGCTTGCGAAACTCGATCAAGACTCGTTCAATATCATCATGCTCGACCTGTCCATGCCCAAAATGGATGGATGGGAAATGTTGTCAAGATTACGCACCGACCAGACAAAAGCCCATATACCAGTGATTGCCTTCACGGCACATGCCATGAAAGGTGATCAAGAAAGTGTCATGAAAGCGGGTTTTGATGGATATATGCCAAAGCCAATCCGTGTTGCAACGTTCCTGAGCGAATTGAAGGGCTTCCTCACTAACATCGCAGATGAAAGGATCAATCAGCTATGAGCCAGTTGTTGTTTATGATTGTTGAGGATGAGGAAAACAGCCTCAATCTTTTTGAGAGTTTGCTGCGGCACAAGGGTATTGAAACGATTGGGGTGAAAAGTGCCGAAAAAGGTCTGGAACTGCTGGAAGTGCAGCATCCAAATCTTATCCTGATTGATCTTGATTTGCCGGTTATGAACGGTTTCGATATGCTGGCAGCCATCCGAAAAAATCCAATGCTATCCAATACCCGTGTCGTTGCTGTGACCGCCTACGATTCACCGTCAGTTGCTGCCGAAGCCCTTTCATTGGGATTTGACATGTATTTCGCCAAACCGATCCGCTCGGAAACCTTTGCGAAAGACCTGATTGAGCTTGTCGGCGTCTAACACATCGAACAATCATCCGGTCCAAATTCAGTTTCTATAGTAATGTGCGTGAATTCAAATTCTGCAAGCTGTTCACGGCAGTGCTTCTTAACAGCGTAGGCGGCTTCACGCGAGGCATTTTCATCAACGACAATGTGCGATGTAAATACATGGTGCTCTCCGTCAAGCGACCAGACATGTGTGTGATGCGCAGAGTCGACGCCATCAACCCGCAGCAGTCGATCTTTAAGCGCCGCCATGTCAATATCGACGGGAACTGCCTGTAGGAATAAGTTCACTGTCTCCAGCAATTTGTTGGCGACATTGTAGAGGATAAACAGGGTGATAAAAATGGACAGCAAGGGATCGAGTATTGGCACATCAATGAACAGGGAAATAATCCCGACGATGAGCACAGCCACCCAACCCAGCACATCCTCCAGCAGATGCCAGCTTACCACCTGCACATTCTTTGACTGAGCACCGCGCAGGCGATAAGCGGCAGCGCCGTTCGCTGCAACTCCGATAATTCCGAATAAAACCATTCCCTGCGCGTCAAAGCTCTGCGGGTCAATTAGGCGTGGCACAGCCTGAGTCAAAATAATCACAGAACCAACCACGAGGATGATAGTATTGATTAATGCTCCCAGCAGGGAAAAGCGCACATAGCCGTAGGAGTAGCGTTCATTGTCTTCTTTTTCAGAAATCCGGTTTAATTGCCATGCCAGTCCCAGAGAAATGCTGTCACCCAGGTCGTGAACAGCATCTGAGAGAATGGCAACGCTGTTAATCAAAAGCCCACCAACGATTTCCAGAATAGTGAAGCCAAAATTGAGCGCAAAGGCCAACATGAGATTACCTGTATTTTCATGATGATATGCCATTACTCTTCCTCCGCAAGGTGCCTTAGCGCAACTTCCAGCAGTTCAGCGATACACTCATCATTGAGCGAGTAGTAGGTTTCGCGCCCGATTTTCTCGGCTTTTACAATACGCCGCTCCCGAAGCCACCGCAGTTGATGGGATATAGCCGATGCGGTCATATCCAATTTTGCCGCAATGTCCGTGCTGCGTGTTCCATGATCCCGAATAAGCAAAATGATTCGAAGGCGCGTTGTATCGGCGACTGCCGAAAACAATTCTCCTAATCGTTGGATGGTCAACGATTCCATAATTGAGTATCCATTCAATTGAATATATACTCAATAATAGCAAATATTGAACAAATACTCAATCTTTATTGTCTCTACTCTCAGATGACCGTCAGTTGCGCCTAAATCAAAACGTGATAAAATGCCGTGCGAGAAAGTAAGATTGTGTATGGAGACAATAATGAGACGGCTGTTTTTCATTGCTGCATTGGGCATCGTTATCGTGCTTTTAATGCCTCAACTCACCACAGCACAGTCGCGCGTACGAGTTCAGCAGACCTGCCACGCTGAAGTAAAGTGGAATCACCAGACCAAGCTCCGGCGTGGACCGGGAACGGGCTTTGGTTATCACCGTGAGCTTCGGTGGGACAATGCCGAGATGCGCGTATTCGGACAAAATGCAGCCGGTGATTGGTTCCAGGTTGAGTTAGTCGAGCCGCCTTTGCTGGGCTGGGTCTGGAAAGAAAATATGAATTTATTTGGAAAATGCGATGATTTGCCGGTGACGGAAGACAATCCAGAACCAGCACGCGCTCTGGCGGCCCTACGTGCCGTGGACCTTCCGGAATTTGCCAACACGCTGGATTTCCGTGAGATCGATCAGGTCTGGCAGTTAAATGACGGGATGCTGTATCTGCGCCGCTCAACTGAATCGCCGTTGATGCAGTTACACATGGTCATCGCCGATTTAAATAATCCCGGTGTAGATGTGCGTGTTCATGTTGGTGCAGTACCCAACACGACTGCTACGCTGGTATCAGAGATGGTTGCCCAGGTTGGAGCATTCGTAGCTATCAACGGGGATTTTTATAGTGGGAATTATATGCCGCAGGGTCTGACGGTCATTGATGGCAATGTGGTTGTGGCCCCTAAATTCCGGGCTACCTTTGCCCTCACCGAGGATAAAAAACCCTTCATTGGCTACTTCACACGCGGTTGGACGTGGGCAGCCAGTGTAACGGCGGAAAATGGCGCTGTCATCCCTCTGCAACTCATGAATTCAGCCTGCGACCCGCGCTGGTTGTGCATTTTCAGCGAACACATTGGTGGACTTCCCAACCGTACCGGTTTCGATGGCCTGCGGGTGCTGCTTAGCCCCGATTATGAGGTTTTGAGCGTTGAAGAGGCCAACGGTTATTTTGAAGTGCCCGACGACCATTTTGTGCTGGTTGCCGGTGAATTTACCACCACTGGCGAATGGGTCATGGAAAATCTGGACGTTGGCGATAAAATAGGCATTAACCTCAATACTGAACCCAACTGGCGGGATTTTGAGCATGCTATTAGCGGCGGTCCTATCATCGTAAACGAGGGTAAATGGCGGCAGGATTGCGATCCCGAATTGCCCGAAGAAGAGCGTGAGTGTGAGGAATTTGACGAGTTGTTCCGCCTCTCGCACTATTTTAACAACAACATCCCACGTACCGCGATTGGCATCAACAGCAAAGAAAATTTGCTATATCTGATCATGGTTGAAGGTTACGAGGTAGACCACAGTCACGGTATAACACAGCGTAGGCTTGCCGAATTTTTCATGGAATTCGATGCGGATTTTGCAATGGAAATGGATGGGGGCGGGTCGTCGGGAATGTGGATTGGTCCTACATTTGTCAGTGACTACCCTATTCGGGGTGAGCGACGTGTGTCGAATGCCTTGATGTTGTTCTGGAATGAATAAGTGAGCACAATGGCCCCTCGCGCTGAGGGGCTTTTTTGTGGGGCGACCTCGCCCGCTCTACAGGTCACGAGGACTCACCGCTGTCCACCCCATACAAATAACGATAAATATTGTACTGTTCGTAGATGCGTGTCACATAGGATTCGGTTTCATCAAAGGTGATGGCCTGCACAAATCGATCTATATCCTGACCTGAAATATCCAGCCACGACTGTGCATTGCCCGGACCGCCATTGTAACCAGCCAGTGCCGCATAAACCGTATTATCGACGACGGTGAGCACCCACGCCAGATAATACGTACCGAATTTCACATTCACGAATGGACGATACAGGTCGCTGTTCTGATAGTTGGGCCACTCCAATTGTGTGGCTACCCAGTAGCCCGTATCGGGGATGATTTGCATCAGGCCCTGTGCATAGGCAAAACTCGTCGCGAACCCCTGAAAAAGACTCTCCTGACGGATGATGGAAAACACGAGCAGTGGATCAAGGCCATACTCTTCGGCATGGGTAAGGACAAGATCATTGTAGTAGACCGGATAGCGTAACCGCGCGATATAACTCGGAACGTCGAAGGTTGAGCTTCCGGAATGGGTTACGAGGGTTGCCGCCGCTTCAATGGAGAGCCGATAGGCTCCGATTTCTGAAAAGTGGTGGGCCAACTGATAGGTCGCCAGCGGATTATCGTTATTGTCCTCGCGCAGTTCTTCAAATTCGGCACGTGCATCATCGAACGCGCCGACCTCCCACAATTCACTTCCCCGGATGAAACGCGGGTCGTTCAGCACCGTATCATTGAGCGGATAGAGTAAACCCTCCTGTTGGATACTAAAGGTCGCGCGTAACCACTGCTCAGCCTCAGCCAGAGCCGCGCCTTCGTCGAATTCAAATTGATAGGCGGCAGGGGGGGTGAATGGTTCGCGCCCGGCCAGAATATCGGCTGCCCGCAGGCTGTAGTACCCGCCGGGATCGGCCTGCTGTGCGCCGAGGAAGGTTTGCTGGGCCAGCCCGGTGTTGCCCTGCTGTTCATATAAGCGGGCCAGCCAGAAAAAGGCTTTTGCTTTTTCCTCGCCATTTGAAGCCGAATTGGCAAGGTCAGTATAGAAAATCTGTGCTGCTTCGAGTTTATTTTCCCGCAGGGCCAGTGAAGCAGCGATCTGCAAGCCATCCACAGCCCAACGGTTGCCGGGATAGGTTTGATTTAAAATGTCAAATGTCCCGAGGGCGCGGTCTACGTCATCAAGCTGTGTCGCGTAAATATAGCCCGCCCGCCACAATGCTTCGGGAGCTTCGGGTAGGGTGGGATAGTTGGTTGCGACTGCCGAATAATGGCTGACAGCACTAATGAAATCTCCGCGCAAAAAATAGGTTCTTCCCTGTTCAAGCCACGCCTGTCCGTAGGCGGGATCGGTGGGATATTGGTCCAGAATGGTCTGGAAAGTGACCATTGCGGCGTCCCAATTTTCCAGTCCCCGGTATGCCTGTCCTAACATCAACAGGGCATCGGTTGGCATTGCTGGAACTTCAGCGCTGTAGTTATTCAAGGCGGTAATCGCGTCACCATAGTCCTCGTTGGCAAAACTGATTTGCGCCCGCAGCTTGTTATCCACCGTATAATTGTTGTTGAGCAGGATTATCATGCCCTGATAGGCAGCCGATGTTTCTGGATAGGTAGTAATCAGGCGTTTCAGACGGTTATAACCGTCATTGGTCTTGCCAGCGTCAATTTCTACCTGAGCCGCCTGCAATTCAATTCCTGCTAGATAGCCCGAGTTCCGAGCCTCGCTCAAAATCGCGTTGTATTGAGCAATAGCGTCGTTGTATAAACCCTGATTGAGGTAGGCTGCTGCAATGCGCTCACGCATGGCAACCATCGGTGTGACAGTTCGTGAACTGTTAGCTGCTGCCACGTAGTTATCAAAGGCCGCCTGAGGATTATCCAGATTCAGATACGCATCACCGATGCGTTCATAAGCATAACTGTCAAGAATGCCCGGACGCATCTCTAAATAGGTGACAAAATCATTGATGGCCGCGCTCCAATTGCCAACGCCCAGATAGGCATCGCCGCGCTGGAAATGAGCCTGGGGCATACGAGGATCAAGCGGATATTGGCTGATAAACTGGGAAAAAGCTTCAGCAGCCTGCGAAAACAGTCCCTCACGCAGTGCCGCTTGCCCCAGACCATACCACGCTCCTGACCGCAGCGCTTCATCCCCCGCTCCCTGATTCAGCACCGTCTGATACTGGCCGACTGCCAGCACATAATTGCCGTTATGTAAGGCTTGTTCGGCACGGGTTAGGGCATCCTGTGGGGGAAGATCAGGAAGGGTCACCGGCGGTAGCGTGGCGGTAGCCAGCGGTGTGGCGGTGATGACCATTGGGCCACCCACTGCACCGGGCGGAGTTGCCGTTACGATAATTGGCTCTTTGGCGGTTCCCTGAAGATTAACCGCACAGGCACTTCCGACGATGATGAGAATCAGTCCGAAACTGAGAAGGGCGGTGTAAGGGTTGTGTTGAATATTCATACGGCTCATTATTGGTGAGGTGATTGCTCTCGTCAACCTATGCTTGGCGAACGACTGTAGCTCAAAAACAAAAAAATCGCTACGGTGTAGTAGCGACTCTTTACCAAATGGTGTCTTAAAGTCCTGAAAGTCTTCTAATTAAACGCATGATTGTACTTCGCGTTTCTGGTAGTTCAGCAGCGGGTTTGCGCTGGCGTGCCACATATTTCAGTCGTGAGGTCTCTTCGATTATCCAACGGCGCTCTCGCATAATCCCATTCACTAAAATCCAGTCACCTTCAAGATACGTTACGTTGGCTTCACGACCATACAGGTCGTAATACGCTGAACGATAAGCATCGATCAAAGCGGATAGTGTTTGAGTATCGCCCTCCGGGTACAATGTACGAAGGCTCATGTTATGTGTCGCCTTCCTTTGAATCCTAATAACACCCATCACCTAAAACATACCACACGTCGAAGACAAAACGTGTGAAATGCGCGAAAGGTTGGAGTTTTATAACTGTTCTACAACGAAAGAGAAACTACAATTTGGCGAATAACTGCCGCATTTTACTTAGACTCCATCGTTCACCCGAAGCCTTCAGGAGCAGTTCTTGTCGCAAACGCTCGATCTCAAAAATCAGCCACAGCCGGTTGCGAATCTCACCGTTAATCATATATTTATCACCAGAAATATGGATGCATTCGGGAACATCGTTGTTGAGTTCAGCATAGGCAGCTTTAAAGGCTTTAATGATGGTGTCATGCGTAATTGTATCAACCATAGTAGGCATTGTGTTGCTCATGATCACATCCTATCACTATGGCCCCCATGCTATCCATCATACTGCTATTCGTTAGAAAATGGTGTGAAAAATGAATGAAAATATGGGGCAGTGATAGGCGATCTAACTGCGGTCGTCTGCCTCCTGAAGTAATCCTAATAACTCCCGAAGATCAGGTGGAACCGCGTCTGCTTGATCTTGATGATGGCGTACCAGCGCCACCGCAAGTTCATCTCCACCAGCCGCAGCCAGCAACTCGGCTCCCCAGCGTGGATGACTGACACTGGCGACAAATGGTTTCTTCCAGCCGATAGGTTCGCCTTTACTCCACAATTTGAATTTGGTGGGCCAGAGTTTTTTGACGATAACCGCCAGAATGCGATCTACAATCGAAAATGAGATGGTCGATTTGCCAGTGTCATGGAGTAACGCGGCGGTTAGTAGGGCTGGATGCGAGTGATTCCGCTTAAGTAAGTAAGTCAATAGCCGCAGGTGATGCTGGCGGTCACTGCGTTTCATCTGCATAAACAGCTTGAATTCTGCGTCAGACAGATAATCACGCGCCAGTTCATCGCCCACCGGGCGTAGATAAGCCGTTGCCGCCAGAATCGTTTGTCGTACTCGTCCAATCATTTATAGAATCAGTGCATCAAAAAGAAATCGCACCAGCGGACCTAGCAGAATCCAGTGCGTGCCGACAATCACTACAAGGATAAGCACAAGAAATGATTCGCGTTCATACCGGGCAATTTGCGCAGATTGTTCTCGCGGCAGCAATCCCAGCATGATTTTCCAGCCATCGAGTGGTGATAGCGGAATCAGATTAAACACAAAGAGGATGACATTGATGGCGAAACCCGCAAACAGAACATTTTCGATAAATGAGTCAGCGACCCCGCCGGAAATGATGCGGTACAAAGCGCCGATGACAGAGGCCAATGCTAAATTCGTGAGCGGGCCAGCCAGAGATACGATCATCAGGCCGCGCTGCTCGTTCGGATAAAAGGCATTAGGATTGACCGGAACCGGACGTCCCCAACCAAAGCCCACAATGACAGCTAAAATCAATCCTATCGGATCAATGTGTGAGCGTGGATCAAGTGTAACACGTCCCTGATAGTAGGCGAGTGTGTCTCCCAGACGATAGGCTGTCCAGGCATGGGCAAATTCGTGGATGGTTACTCCCAGCAAAAAGCCAAGTCCCCAACCGACGATCTCAGCAATTGATGATGCGCCAGCTAACATTTACAGGTGTCTCCTTCGCAAAATTCTGCCCAATTGTAGCAGAAAAAAATCCCTCCCCAAGTCTGTACACAAAAGGGAGGAATCGAGTTTCATTCAACAATCAGCGCGGAAACCACTACTACAGGTAGTGGAGGAGCGCCGTTCTCTTTTCACTTAAGCCCTATCCGAAAGATGGAGAGGATTTGCATTACTGCTGGCTCCTCTCCCAAGCCATCTCCCCATAAAGGGGGTGTCAAGCTCTCCTCGCCCATGTTAGCCAGTGGTTTGATGTGAACCGCACGGTCCTAGACCCTCAGACTATTTAACAGTTCACCGCAGAGGACGGGGCTGGAGAAGCACCCCGCCGTGCCTATGTATTCACCGGTAACGTAGCCATTGCCCTTCGGCGTGGCTGGGGCTGGTCAACACGGGCTTTCAGCCTGGTGGCTTCAAGCCTCCGCCTCTGGCGGTGGTCGTTGACTCCAGCGATGACAGGTTATTACTCGCCGCCCGTTAGCTCGGTTAAGCGGTCACGTATCATGTTACGCAACTCTTCATTTTCCGTAACATCAAATGCCGTTCGCAGGTCTTCGATGGCCGCATCGCGATTGTCCAGTGCAAGATAGACACCGGCTCGTGTCAGATAAAGTTCGACAAAATCACCGCGCTGCTCAATGGCTTCCGCCAGTCGGGGCAGTGCTTCTTGATAGTTTTCGAGTGCAATGAACACTCGCGCTTCATCCAGCAGCAGCATTTGCCCATACAGGGGATTGAGATACGGGAATTCGTAGCGCCATTCTTCAACACTCCTCAACTCGCCGAAAATTGCCAGCGCCGTCTCAAAATCGCCATCACGAGTCGCGATCAAAGCACGCAGATAGCGGATGTGAGGCTCACTTGCATCGATGGCTTCAGCACGCTCCAGCAGGTCAGCCGTCAGGTCAGCGTTTTCGGCACGATACGCGACATAAGCCAGATTCGCGAAATACGATGCCTGCGCCCAGTCGGGGGCTGGATTATCAACGAAACGCTCGACGACATTTACCGCAGCCTCAGATTGTCCGGCAAGAATGTAGGAACCGGCCCATAATTGCACATCCTCCCACAAAGGTATGGCATCGGGCAGTCCGCCGAACGTCTCAAAGTCAGTGATCGCATCACTAAAGCGGCCAATATCATAGAAATACCTTGCTCGTTCGGGGAGCAGCCGGTATGGCGAAACACCCAGTTCCCCTGCTCTATAGTACAATTCAATGGCCCGCTCATGCTCGCCCTGATCGCGCAGCACACGTGCGGCCCCAAGTACTATATATGGCTCTTCAGATCCTACTTCGTAGGCCCGCTGGATGTTGTCAACGAATTGTTCGGTGTCATCCACGTAATCAAAGTACAGTGCCAACAGCAAATACCCATACGGATTGTTCTCGTCCGCATCAAGCATTGACTGTGCAAGTTCACGGGCTGGTTCAGGTTGGTCGCCTACAATGAACACCAGTCCACGTAATACGTCAAAGCGTGGTGCCTCAAGGCCATCAATAAGCACTGGCACATTTTCCTGGTCGGAACGCTCAATCATGGTCAGTGCGGCTTCAAAGGTGTAGTCCTCGCCACGTGAGCGGATGATCTCTACAATTGTCTTTACACGGATCGGTTCGCTGGTTAGTGACAATGCTTCAATGAAATCGTTTACTGCAATTGTTTCGCGAGATTGTTGCGAATAGAGTTCGCCACGTACCTGATACGCTAAACTTTCATACATCAAATTTGTATTGATGGCTTCACTCAGCAGCCCAATCGCATCATCCACGTTACCCTGACGGGCCAGCATACGCGCCTGATCTACCATTACATAATGGCCGAGCAAAGGATTCAGGAAGGGATACTCATAGCGCCACGTTTCTTCATCAAACGAGCGAACAATCTCAAACTGTTCAACCGCCAGTTCAAAGTCGTCTTCGTCGCGAGCCACCAGTGCCAACGCGTAGTTCGCCGCCGGGAGATCATCAGCAAGAGCAAGGGCATTACGTGCCCATGCACGAGCCTGCTCAAAGTTGCCATCCCGGTAGGCTACATAAGCTGCATCCGCGTAGTAGGATGGGTCTTCATCGCCATAGCTAATCTGGGCTTCAACGGTTTCATAGGCCGCACCGGTGTCTCCTTGCAGGATGTAAGCTGCGGCAAGACGCATCCGCTCAAATGGGAACTGTTCAGGCTGCGCCGCAATGAAAGGACCCAGGTTGTCAATGACACCCTGATAGTCACCCATCTCCTCAAATGCTTGAGAACGTTCCATTAATACATTGAGTAAAGGCGCACCAAGTTCTTCCGCCTGATTGTAGGCGTCAACGGCCTCTTCATAGCGTCCCAATCCACGCATGATATTGGCATATATCAGCCGCACAAGGCCATTATCCGGCGCGACCTCGATAGCGCGATTGGCGGCGTTTACCATCTCTTCTTCGTTATATTCAACACTCGAATAGTACAGTGTCCGCACCAGATAGCCTGCGGGATGATTGGGGTCCTGGGCGATAGCTGCGTCAGCATCTGCCAGTCCCTGTTCAGCATTGCCTGCATAGATATTCAACTCGCCACGCAGTGCCAACAAAGCCGCCGTGTCGATGTCCATTGAGTTGAGTTGTTCCAGTGCGACTTCAACGCCTTCATTGTCAGCGATTTCACGGAGGGTTCGTTCTCGACTGACGACTGCTACCGAGTCGCTTTCCACGGTGAAGGCAAAATTCAGTCGAATTAACTCAGCATCGGTTGCAACCGGCGTGTCATCAGTTTCTGGCTCATCAACGGTGGTTTCATCGTCCTCGGAAGGAGCAGGTGTCTCCGGTGACAGCGACTCTTCAATCTGTCCGATGCGATTTAACACCCTCAAACTGGCGTTCGTACCAACCAGATCAACATAGGCATTATAATTCTCCAGTGCCAGTGCCAGTTCGCCCTCATCAAAGTAGATGTCGCCCAATGTAATCAGGACATCAGCGTTGGCGCTGTCAAATTGAAGGGCGCGTTGGAGGTCAGCTTTTGCCGAATCGGGATCGCCAAGTTCAAGAAATGCACTGGCCCGGAACACATAAGCATCGACCAGATCGACATCAAGCAGAATGGCAGTATCGAAATCATCAACAGCCGCTTCAAAATCATTCTCAGCGAACAACAACTTACCGCGCTCGAAATAATCATCGGCAGTGCCATTCCCATCCACAATCAGACTGTTGTAATCCGTGAGAGCAGCGGTAGCGTTCCCAAGCTCCATCTGAATCTGGGCATGCAATCGCAGCGCATCGACGAAACCGGGCAGTGCGTCAAGCGATTGGTTCACGTAATCCAGTGCTGCTTCTGGATTGCCCAGCCCCAGATTTGCCCGCGCCAGACCGTGATACACCCAGTGGGGTGAGTCATAATTGAGTTCCAATGCCCGCTCATAATCGACAATAGCGGTTTCATAGTCGCCAAGTTCTAGTTCTGCCACCGCGCGGTTGTTGTAGGCCAGCGCATAGGTGTCATTAATCTCTATTGCGCGGGTATAGTCGGCGACGGCATCCTCGTAATCCCCATTGTCTGATGCGCTCAGACCGCGATTGACATAGGCAAATTCCAGTGGCGAATAATCATTTTCAATGGCACTTGTGAAGTCTTCAATTGCCGCCGCGTAATTTTCGAGATCATAGTAGGAATTCCCCCGTGCATAATAGGCACGAGCATAGGTATCATCTACTTCCAGTGCCGCATTGAAGTCTTCAATCGAGCCTTCAAAATCGCCAAGGTTATACTTTGACAGCCCGCGATTGTAGTACACAGCGGCCAGATCAAAGTGGTCGAATTCAATGGCCTTATCGAAATTCTCGATGGCCCGTTCAAAATCGCCTTGATCGAAGTAGATAATGCCGCGATTGTTATAGGCTCGCGCATAATCCGGCTGCGCTTCAATGGCTTGAGTGTAATTGCGGATGGCCTCGTCTGGATTGCCGATGTTGGAATAGGCAAAACCCCGGTCAAGATAGGCTTTGTAGATTTCGTCGAAATCGAACTGAATTGCAAGATCAAAATCAGCAATGGCTGTCTCATAATCGCTCTGATTGAGATAAATCTCACCACGATAATAATAGGCCGCGCCAAAGGTAGTATCCAACTCAATCGCCCGCGTGAAATCGGCAATCGCGTCTTCATTGTTGCTCAGGTCACGATGCGCCAAACCGCGCCGGTAGTAGGCTTCGGCCAGTGTTTCGTCCTGCTGAATCGCCTGCGTGAAATCGCGGATGGCGGAGTCAGTTTCACCGAGAGCCAGTTCGGCGATGCCGCGCTGCATATAAGCTTCGCCAAGTTTCCCATAATCGCGCTCAATGATGTCAGTGAGGGTGTCAATTGCGCCGTCATAATTCTCCAGCGCAATATTTGACACGGCGCTATAAAACAGCATTTCAAGGTCGCCCGGTTCTTCTTCCAGAACAGTATTCAAGTCTTCGAGTGCCGCTTCGTAGTTGCCCGTTTCCGCTTGAGCGATGCCCCGGTAACGGCGTATTTCGGCCTCATCCTCGTAGCCATTTTCGAGGGCCGCCGCGAAGTCGGTCAGCGCGGCTTCGTAGTCCCCGATGTTGACACGGGACTGCCCCCGTGCGACATAAAGCTCCACCAGACTATCGTCATCGTTAAGGGCCTGCGTGAAATCCTGAATGGCTTCTTCATCATTGCCAAGTTCTTTTTGAGCAAAGCCGCGTTCATAGTAGACTTCTGTTTCTTCCGCGATGTCATTTTCCAACGCCAGCGTAAAGTCTTCTACAGCCGCTTCATAATCTGAAATGGCGCTGTGGGCATATCCCCGATTCAGGTAACCGTAGGCCAGCGTGTCATCGAGTTCCAGCGCAAGATCATAATTTTCAATCGCCTGTTCATAATCTTCGTCAACCAAATAGGTATCGCCCAGTCCCAGAAAGGCTTCGGCGTCCTGATCATTCAGTGCAAGGTACGCTTCAAAGTCACTGCGGGCTTCCTGATACTGCTCATTGTCGCTGTACAGCCATGCGCGTGATATTAATGCTTCCTGATTTTCAGGTTCTCGCGCCAATACTTCGCTGTAGGCGGCAATCGCGTTCTCCCTATTGCCGTTTTCTTCTTCGATACGGGCAGCACCAAGATGGGCCTCGGTCAGTTCCGGGTCGAGTTCAACGGCGGCTTGAAAATCGGCAAGGGCACCCTCAGAATCATCCGTTTCGATGTAAGCCTGCGCCCGGCGCAGATGTGCCTCCGCTGTTGGCGAATCTTCAAGGGCAACCGACAAGTCATCAATAGCATCATCATAATTGCCCAGTTCAAACTGAATGAGACCACGTCCCAGATAAGCCCTCGACAGCGTGTCGTCATTGCGGATAGCGGAGTTTAAGTCGCTCAGGGCTGAACTGAAATTCTCAAGTGCCAGATACACAAAGCCGCGTTCGATATAGGCTTCGGCAAACTGCGGGTTCGCTTCAAGGGCGAGATTGAGTTCTGTGATGGCGGTCTCGTAATCTCCGTTTCTCGCAAATAAACGCGCCCGTCCTACTCTGGCTTCTGAATTACCGGCATCCAGCAAGATGGCCCGGTTGAAGTCATCGGTTGCATTGTCGGTGTCGCCAGTTTCCAGATAAATCGTTCCTCGGACGGCGTAGGCTTGTGCATTGGCCGAATCGGCCTCAATTGCCTGGGTTACATCATCCAGTGCCAGTTGGCTTTGATCTAACCCCTGATAGGCTTGCGCACGCAGCAGGTACAATTCTGGATTTTCTGCGTTGTTTTCAATAGCCCGGTTCAGGTCTTCAACTGCATTTTCAAAATCGCCTGTTCCCACATAGACTGCGCCCCGGTCACCGAACAAGCCTTCCAGCGTTTCGTCAAGGATGATAGCGGCTTCTAAATCTTCCAGCGCATTATCATATTCGCCAATGGCGTAAAAGGCCCGTCCACGCTTTTGCAGGAGCGAGGCTTCCTCAGGAAACTCTCCCAGTAAAACGGTATAGGCCGTAATGGCCTCACTATAGTTACCAAGTTCTAGCTGCGTGTCGGCATTGGCAACCGCTTCGGCGGGAAGACTCACGACTGCCGGTTCATCGGTAGGCGCGTCATTCGTGCCATCCACGACTACCGGATTATTCCTACCACCGCCACTATTATCGTCGTCCGAATCGAGCAGCCCCAACCCAAATATCGCTGCCCCGGCCAGAACCGCCAGCAAAATAACGGCCCCCACAATTTGTGGCAACCGGATGGCAGGCGCGGGCCTGTCAGCAGCAGCCGATGACC
>JAKEEQ010000403.1 GCA_022616515.1 Chloroflexota bacterium
ACGTGATTGCTGGCATCATACTGATAAATGCCTATAACCTCATCATTCCGCTCAATGGTGATCAAACGGCCCAAACCGTCGTAAGTATAGCGCGTCGGTATGTTGTCTTCATCAATCCACTCTACAAGCTGCCCGACGGCGTTATATTCAAGCTGCCAATTGTTTGTGCGGTCGTCACTGGCGAATGATGCCTCAACGCGAACCGTTTGTCCCTCGGCAGTGTAAGCATATGTTGCGCTGCCTGCGTCATTCTCCTTCAGAATCAGGCGTCCTAATGGGTCAAACTGATAGCGCGTGATCACCTCACCGACCTGCTCAACAATTTCGGTAATGCCATCGGCCTGTACGTAATTGATGGTTCGGGAAGCACCCGTCTCCTCGTTAACGATAGATAACAGCCTGCCCGATGCGTCATACTCATACTCGAAAACGATGCCCGGATCATTGCCATTAGACAGTTCACGCACATCTGGATCATCGGCGGAAGGTCGTCGGACAAAGTACTCTATTCGCGTCGGTCTTCCCGCGCTGTCATATTCCTCAAACCGAATCGTCACCTCCTCGGATAGGATAAGCTGGGACGGCAAACGACTGCTGCTTATCAGGCAGTTCGGCGTGTCATAAACGAACTGCCAGACGGTTTCGCCCTGTGTCACCGAGCAAAGTTGCCCGATTCTGTTATACAGATACTGCCGTTCGTTGCCATTCGGGAAAACAGCCGTTGTCGTGACACTTCCGTTTTCGGCGCGTTCGCCATACTCATAGACAGTAGATCTTCCAGCGGGGTCTATTTTACCCACGACGTTGCCCTGCCAGTCATACTGGGTGACATGTTGAACGCCATCGGGGTTGGTAATCCTCACATTCCAATTACCAGCGCCGCGAACCCCATCATATTCATAGGTCGTGAGGTAAATCGTGTCTTCGTCAACATACTGTTCAATGGTGCTTATCCGCCGTAAGGGGTCATAGGTATAGTTTGTTTCCGAAAGATAATCTCCCGCCTCGACGGTTTCCCCAACGATCTGACCGGCATGGTTGTAGCAGAACGTGTACCGGCTGGCTAAATGATCTTCAAGCAGGGTACACTCATCTTCATAAGAAACTGTGTAGGTCAAAAACGTTTCTGAGCCTGCAACAAGGCTGTATTCCAGAAGTTGACCAAGGAGGTTCCACGTGAAATTATGTGTGCCATCAGCATCAACGCGCTGCTGCACAAACCCGTAATTATCATAGGTGAACAGGATGGTCTGCCCCGGCTCATCACCCTGACTCGTGACAATCGTGCTCGGCAGAGACCAGCGGTTATCGTATTCGATGACGGTTGTCACGCCCTCGTGATTTACCTCAATCAGTTGCCCGCTGTCGTTGTATTCATACGTGGTCAGCGGTACAACCGGTGAACCGGGATCAATATCATAGCTGATGAGGCGTTTGATGCTGTAATCATCGACGTTTCCATCGCCATCAACATCCACCGCCATGTCAGTATATTCGGCCACAAAGCCTGTCCATTCTTCCGACGTCAACTGCGTAAAGTTGCCGCCAGTATTAAGCAGATTGTGAACGACGCCGTTGCGGCTAAAACTGTCCACTACATTGTTGCTGGCATATTCAATATCGGTCATGCCATCCGGCTCGATAGCCGTCAGAAGATAGGAACTGTCCGGCGTTTCACCAATAACGTAATTCCACGTTTGGACATGCCCCCACTCATCGCGTACCCGTGTGCTGCCCTCATCATAGCGATATGTCCGGTAAGATGCCTCACCTGCTTCACAATTCGGTCGTGTGAGGGCAATATTGCAAAGTTTCCCGGCGGGGTTATAAGCATAATAGAGTTCGGGGGCCAGCGGCGCATGTTCATCAATATGATGGACAAGTCTGTTGTTCGCATCATACTCATACGTGCTTTCAGCCCCATCCTGATGCGTGACACCTACCAGCAGGTCCTCGTTATAGGTGAACGCTGCCCAATCCCAGACCTCACCATCCACCACAAGTTCAGCGCGAACGACATGGGCATTATTGTCAAATTCCAGACGAATCGCACGGCCTGTATCATCCGTAATGGCGTATAAAGGCGCATCGTCTTCCGTGCGATTGAACCATTGGCCTTCTCGTTCAATCTCAATATGCCCGCTGTCAACGTGACGAATACCCCGCAAACGACCTGCTATATCATACTCATACACGATGCCTTCGCTGCTTAAAATGCGCCAGGGCGACAGCAGATCGTCTTCGCGGATTTCGGCTGACCAGCCGGGCAAGTTAAGGGAAGTCCAGCGCGTTGCCCCCTGCGTAAACACATGTCGCGAGCCACTCGCCGTTCTCAACGTAATTTGTCCCAGTGGCGCTAGTGACAGATCCAGCGCATTCTCAAAATTCATCGCGGGAATCCGTGCACTCTGTTCAACGTCAAACGGCGCGAAAATTTCGGGCAGGATATTCGTATCCCAGCCCAACCCAAACGGACCATTGATGTCAGCATTGGCGCTGTTGTATGTGCGAGTGTGTTGCAGGTCTAAACGGTATCCCCGCGCAAAAATATCGGTTACGGTCATACTCAGGTTGCCGTTGACTGGATTCGCCAACCCATTGTCAGTGCAGTTAAACTGAAATGCCGTATTGACGGGCGAACATTCCTGACCGACATTGTTCATGTTCGAGGGGATATACCCCACTTCGCCGGGGCCTGCATCAGGGTCGTAGACAGGTAATTCAGCCGGTGATTCTATCAGAATAAAATCATTGCTTTCATTGAGCAGCCGGGTTGACGATCCATCTGCCCATACCATATTGAACACACCATCCCGTGCTTCAAATTCGCGCAGTTCGCGTCCATCGCGCACCACAGTACCGCGCAAATCTGTCGTTTCCAGCATCACTTCGATTCCATTTACCGTAATGGAGTCGAGCTGCTCCCAATCAGTTAACACCAGACGCGCATCGTTGATATTATCGTTGACTCGCAGTAACCCGCTTTCTGTGGTGGTCAGGTTGATATTCGGCCTGTCGACGGACAGCACATGTCCATCCACCAGATCAATATTGAGTCGCCCGTCACGCGCTTCAAGCCGAGCAACCATATTCATCTCGACATTTGCTCGGTAACTGATGGCTTCCGATTCAGCCGTGACAATCTGGTTTCCGCTCTCGGTGTCTGTTCCCCCTAGACTGTAATCTACCCCCTCGCCAATGAAAGTCAGGCCGGTTTCAAAGTCCGCACCAACACAATCTTCAAGGAGCACAACCCGGTCGAGAACATTCCACGATGCCTGTGTTACCGAGCGTCCATCGGGCAGTACAAGATTCTGGAAACCATTGTCATTCGCCAGTTGCGAACGAACATCAAAGCTGCCGATATACAATTGACGATCAGTTGTCCGGGTGACAGTTACACCATTTTCTAATATGGTTACACTTTCCAATTCATTTCGTGCAAAGCTGAGACTGCCGCCGTTCACATCAAGTGCCGGATTAGCAAATAGCAGGCGAATCGCGCCTCCCACCGCAATATCGCGCACCGCATCGACATATGTCTGGATAGTAATGTCGTCTCCGGGGAAAATGGTTAAAAGCCCGTCCTCAAGCGTTGGAGCTTCAATCTGCGTGTTGGTCAAATTTGGCTGAAAGAAAGGTTGGATAGAGATATTGCCCTGACCCGTAATATCTACGGTAGTGAGGCTGATGCTGTGTGTGCCGGTTGTGTCTACCCGGAATGCATAATAGCCACTTGATTCAATCTCAATATCTGTCAAACCTTCAACCCGTTGATTGAAGATTTCGCCACTGTTGTTTGACACGTTGATCGTGGCAGTGCTTGTTCCCTCGTAATGGACGCGAATCGTGCCATCCGATCCCCCCACCGGGTGCAGATACGTGATATAGTTTGCTGCTCCCTCGGCTTCGCTTCCATCAATTACCTGTGCAATGGCTCCCTCGACGGAAAGCGAATAACTTCCTGTTACCTGAGTGTCAATCACAGATTCACGACGAACCACCAGTGTATAATAACCATGTGCCGGGATAGTAACCGCAACGCTTGTTCCGCCAACTTGTACGCTGGCTGTTCTGATTTCTTCGAAGCCACGCAGCAGCGTTACAAGCAGCGGAATGTCATTACCAGTAACATGAATGTTCAACTGCCCTGCACCGCTCACTGCCGGAATCACCCAACGATCACCGGCATCATCCGCCGTGATTTCCGCCGTTACAACTTGCCCCGGCGTCAGAATACCGCCTCCCCGGATAATTTCACCCGGCGATGCGGGCAGATCAAGTATCATGCCTATATCCGGGCAAGCTTCGCCAGTTTGTGCATAGGAGAGCTTTATGCCAGCACCGTTGCTAACGGTCAATATAAATACAATCAGGGGGAAGAGGAGCCATTTCTTCATTAAATTACGCCGATCTATATTGAGTATTCTACGCAAAAACCATACCACATGAGTATTGACTATCAAAGTAATTATCCGATGGGATGTCCTTTCTCGCCACTCAAGACCGGATTCAATTTGTGAAATATTGTGCTCAACAATAATCACCTCACGAGGATTGGCAGGGGGACAGTTTTTACGTCCATTAAGGACGTGCCGTTGCACGTCCCTACAAACAGCAGTGCGGTGGCGTAGGGACGCCCCGTTGGGCGTCCTGCGGGAGTGCGTCTAGCGGATTTGTTGGTAAAGAAAGTCGCCGGAGCCGGGGAAATTTGGTATAAAGGGCGGCGCTTCAAAGCCGGGATAATGCTCTTCCCAGATGCGGGCAAATGTGCCGTCCGCAACCATCTCACCCAGCGTCCAGTTCACCAGTGATAGAAAATCCGACTCGCCGCGTGGAACGGCAATGACAATCGGCTCAAAGCCATCGCTAAAGTCACCCCCGCGTGGATTGGCAATAAAGCGCCACAATTCCGGGTTATGCTCCGCCATAAAGGCTTGCAGCCGGATGCTGTTCCCAAACAGGGCATCCATATCGCGCGATTCCACAAGCAGATCGTAAAGCGTATCCATATTGCTGAAACCATCAAGGTCGGGCGACGTGTTGAAAAAATCCTTCAACTCCTCAAGTCGATCAAAGTCTGCCGGGTCATCGTCAAAGTAGGCAATCCAGTGTCCGCCGCGCAGGTCATTGAAGTATCGGAAGCGGCTGCCATCCAGCACAATCATCTTGTCGCTGCGATAGTGAAACGGCACTGAATATTCAACCCGGTCCACGCCTTCCCAGCGCGGCTCAACCCCGATAGCAATATCGGCATTTCCCTGCACCAGTTGGTCCTGCCCCTGATTGACCGTATCCGGCAGGAAAACGATATTCACGCCCCAGCGGCGGCCCATTTCAAACATGAGTTCACGGCTAAGTTGGTCCAGAAAACGCACATGAAAAGGTTCGCCTTCGTTGAGACTGACCCCTGCCACCACAAGTTGTTCGCCCTGTTGAATCTTGGCGAGGATGTTATTAAGCGGAACTGGCATGTCGGGTGGGAAATCGGTAACTTTGCGTACATCGGCGTTGAAATCCTGATACACTGGAATAAGCGCCGCGAAATTCGCGCCAAGCCCGATTTCCTCCTCATCAAACCAGTTTTGGGCAATTTCGTCCATCCGTCCACTGGCTGTCAAATGTTGCAGCGCCAGATTCACCGCATTGCGTAGATTGATATCGTAGCGCCGGAACGCGATTGCATATGGTTCCAGCCGCAGCACCTCATTAATCGGGTTAATAAAGCGCATCCCCTGCCGACCAGCTCGCCGCAAATCATCATATTCACCCGCCATTGCCGCGACACTGCCATTTTGCAGCGCGTCGAGGGCATCTGACTGGCTGAGTTGGCGGTCAATTTGAATTGGAACCCCGTTGGCCGAAATCCACTGGTTGAGGCTTTCTTCTGCCGGGCTGCCCGCTACCACACTCACCCGTTGATTGGCAAAATCCGCCAGGCTGGTTTGAATCGCGTCTTGACGCACCACCAGCAGTTGGCGGTTGTAGAAGTAGGTGTGCGAGAAATCCATAATCGCTTCGGCATCTTTGCTGTGAATCCGCTGCCCGATGAGCATGTCAATTTCACCCGTCGACAGCATCTGTTCCGCCGTTTCGGATGTCACCTGCACAAATTCAATATCAACACCGAGGTCAACTGCCACTGCCCGCAGCACTTCTGGCTCATACCCCACCACATCGCCCTGCTCGTCCAGCCACGAAAACGGCGGCGAGTTATAGAGCGTTCCAACGGTGATGGTGTTGGTTTCCTGAATCTGGCTGATACCCGACATCGCAATCGCTTCCGGGGTTGACGTGGCTGGAGGGGCCGGGACAAGTGTTGGCGGAATGCGCGTTGCAGCAGGTGGCGTCGGCGCGCCATCGCCCTGCGCATAAATGCCCGCCGCCGGGATCATTATGAACACCAGCAGCAGGATAGCCGTGAAAATCAGTGACAGTTGGAGTGTTTTATTCTTCATAACAATCGCCGCAGAAAACCACGCCATGTTAATGGCCGTGGAGGAGCGCGGCTGGCTCCTTTCGTACTCTGAAGCTAGACAATGTTAAAAATTGACAATCTGCTGGTTTCGCATTCTGGCACAAGCGTTTACCATTTTCCAGACTGTGCAAACTAATGCGACCATCAGATGTGCCACCAACATAACACACACCATGTTTGGGGTGCTTGATCCATGTGCCACGCTTGAAACCCATCGATATCATACCGCCATAGGGTTTACGAATGCCGCCCTTTTCAGGCTGTAAACGATGTAATTGGCGGCGGTGAAAGCGTAGTGGCGTAACCAACAGCATGGCTTTATTATCTGGCTCCGTGTGACCGCCAACAACCCAATTTGCCAGCACCCAACTATCAACGCAATGGGCCTCAAAGTTCTCTGACAGTTTGGCGCTACTCTTTTTCAGACCAAGCATATCACGCTGTTCAGCCGTCTCATAACCCTGCAAGGTCTTGACGGGGGCAATATACGATAGCTGCCAGTAAAACCAAGCTTTGCCGACTTGCAGCGGACTAAACGACTGGTTCCACTGCCCATCTGTACCCTTGCGGGTTTTGGCTCTAATGTCTTCAATCACAAAGCAGATGATTGGATACAATGTAGCCAGCCAATTGGCTATTCTGAGTTTCCACTGCCATCTAGCACGAGTCGATGGCGGTAAACGAAACTGGCCCTGATTCCGGTTAGGACGCATTTTTCGGTAAGGTGTTTTCCGTGACCGCCGCGACCGTCGCATCTGAGTGCTAACTTCTTCAGCTTTTTTCACCCATGTCACGGCATCCGCTTGAATATTCAGGTACGTGTGATGCGCGGATTTAATGGTGAATGCTTCCTTCTTGCTCCCGGGGTCAATCCCGACAGCAACCTCCTGGGTATAGCCCTTCGACTTCCCCGTAAGCTGGATATAGAATATCCCGCGATTAAACCGCCGGATCGCTTTACCACGCCGCACCAGACTATCGGCACGTTTATTGGTGGTGGGCATCAGCGGCTTACCTTCCACTGAAATAACGGGTACAAACTTTTGCATATTAAACCTTTAACGTCGGTAAGACTAAACAACTAACCGCTTCGCCACTCACAACCACAGATGCGTACAGACTAGCGGGACATCCATACTGTGCGTTGAGCTACCATGCCCAGGTTGCTAGTTTGAGGTCGAACCTCGCAGGCTAGTCAATACTTACGTTGTGATTAAGTGTGTGGTGAACACACCGCTTCACAAACCACGCCATTTGAATGGCAGTGGTTATTGACGGTGATTGGTGTACAACTCGTGTTCTATAATATAACTGAGTACGTCAGGCACGACAAGATACCGCACCGAACGCTTATCCTTCAGCAGATGCACAATCTGCGTGGACGACACCTCAATTTCCGGCGCATTCAGAAAGTATAACCGGCTCAACAAGGCTGGCAACTCTTTCGTCAGGCTTGCCAGATCCGGGTAAATGGCCGGACGCTGCATCACAACTAACTGCGTCATTTCGATGATGCGTTCAGGTTGATGCCATGCCAGCAAGTCCCGCAGGGAATCACTGCCCATCAAAAAAAACAGGTCCGCTTCGGGATATTCATCATGGAAAAGTTGCAGCATATCCACCGCATAATGCGGCCCCGGTCTATCAACGTCTTTGCGAGACAGTCGGAAACGTTGGTTACCAGCAATAGACGCCTCCACCATTTTTACTCGATCTTCGACAGGTGCGCGTGGCATCCCGACCTTGTGCGGCGGTTCAGCCGCAGGCACGAAATAGACACAATCCAGTTCGAGGTTATCGGCGGCTGTTTCCGCCAGAATAAGATGTCCAATATGCGGCGGGTTAAACGTCCCGCCAAAAATTCCAATGCGCTTCAAAGGCATCATCCTTGCTGCTATTTAAAACGGAGTGGCGGCTAATTTCCACTCCGTCTATGCTACGGTTCATGTACGCTGCGATAGCGCAAATCAAATAATGCCGCCCTCAGTCATCTGGCGAGCGTCAAGTGCCTTTTCGGCCTCGCCACGTTCCATGTAGCCGAGTTCGACCACGACATCGAGAATGGGCTTGCCGCTTTCCATGGCCTTCTTCGCCACTTCCGCACCCTTCAAATAGCCGATAATCGGGTTCAACGCCGTGACGAGAATGGCGTTCTTTGCCAGCCAACCTTCGGCCTTTTCCTGATTAGCAACAATGCCCACCACGCATTTGTCGGTAAAGGCTTTAATAGAGCCAATCAATACCTGCATCATCTCGAACAGGTTATGGGCCATAATCGGCATCATGACATTCAACTCAAGCTGCCCGGCCTGACCACACAGCATCACGGTCAAATCGTTGCCTATCACATGATACATCGCCTGATTGAGCATCTCGGCCAGCACTGGATTCACCTTGCCGGGCATGATGCTTGATCCCGGCTGGACAGTGGGCAGTCTGATTTCGTCAAGGCCGGTGGATGGCCCACTCGCCAGTAAACGCAGATCGTTGGCGATGCGCGTCAAATCCTGCGCCAGTGCTCGCAGCGCTCCGGAGAAGAACACCGCATCCTGATGACTCTGCATGCCTTCGAATAGATCATCGCTCTCTTCAAGGTCAATGCCGGTCAAATCTTCCAGTTTCTTCACCATGCGACTGTGATATTCAACGTGGGCATTCAACCCTGACCCCGTGGCCGTACCGCCAATGCCCAATCGCCGCAGACCATCCGCCGCGAAGCTAATTTTCTGAATGTGCCGCTCGATGGCTTTACCATAGGCCCCAAATTCCTGTCCCAGGCGGACCGGAACGGCATCCTGCAAGTGGGTGCGTCCACTTTTTACAACATCATCAAATTCCTGTGCCTTATCCTCAAAGGCTACCTGCATTTTGCCAAGCACTGCCAACAGTTCATCCAGCCGCCACAGACAGCCCAGCCGAATCGCCGTCGGAATCGTGTCATTGGTCGATTGGGCCATGTTGACATGATCATTGGGATGCACAGGCTTGTTGGGATCATCTACTTCATAGCCCAGAATCTGGTTGGCGCGGTTGGCGATCACTTCGTTGGTGTTCATGTTGTGGCTGGTTCCGGCCCCGGCCTGAAATGGATCAACCACAAATTGATGATTCCACTTGCCAGCAATCACCTCGCTTGCCGCCTTCTTGATGGCATCCACGATCTCAGCCGCCGGGGTGACCTTGCCGCCTTTTTCCACATCTTTAAACAGGCCCAGTTCATCTCCATTCACTTCAGCCGCTGCCCGTTTGATGGTTGCCATTGCCCAGATGAAGGCCGGATAGGGTTTCATTCCTGAGATGGGGAAATTCTGCACAGCCCGCTGGGTTTGTGCGCCGTACAGCGCATCTGCCGGAACCTGCATCTCGCCAAGCGAATCTTTTTCAATACGGAACTCAGTCATGTGAACTCCTTATGGGGGTAATACGAAAATCAAAAATATCAGGTCGTGCGTAATGCCCGGTGACGTCAAGGGTCATGGCTTCTTTAATGATGATGTCCATGTCTAGCTCTGCCACCAGAATAGTTTCTTCGTCAAATATCGGACCCGCAACATAGCGTCCATCCGGGGCAATAATAGCACTGCCGCCACGTTGTAGTAAACCGCCATCCGATTGTAACTCGATTCCGTCAGGAAGGGCACTCGCTGGCAGGATTGACCCCGCCGCCAACACAAACGTGCGTCCCTCAATCGCATAATGGCGGCTGGCAAGCTGGTGATTCTCGTTGACAGTAGGCCACACTGCTACATGAATCTGTTCCCCGGTTTGATGGATGGCCTGTCGCGCCAGCGGCATCCAGTGTTCCCAGCAAATTAGCCCACCAACTTTACCCGCCGGGGTATCTACCGCCTTCAATCCTGCACCATCACCCGGACCCCATACCAAACGCTCGGTGTACGTCGCCACCAATTTACGGTGATGGTTGGCGAGATTGCCGTGATGGTCAATGAAAAGCAGGCTGTTATAGAGTGTTTTTAGCCCCATCCGCTCATTAATGCTCAGCACCAGCGTGATTTCAAGCTGCCGGGCCAGTGCTTGAAACGTTTCCAGTTCAGGACCGGGAACCATCACACTGTTGTGATAGAGGGTCGCGAATAGCTCTTTGGTCTGTTCGTTACCCCACAGCGCGACATCCCGCCCGTAATCCAGCCAGACCGGATAACCGGGAAACCACGTTTCGCCAAAGGTAATGAGTTGTGCGCCTTTGCTGGCGGCGTCTTGAATGAGGTCGAGTGCTTTCTCGATGCAGGCGGGGAGATTGTAATACTCAGGTTGGGCTTGAATAATGGCAACAGTCGGGTTCATGTTTCACCATAAAAAATGAGCGGCATTTGATTTGCCGCTCATAATATCAGGTTATGGTGATTCATTCACCCCAGATGTAATTCAGCACCCCATCTTCAACCACCGTTGACAGGAACATCAGGCGTGAATTTGATGGGGCGGGGCCTTGCAGCCGACTGCCATCCTCCAGCGCAAACTCCGCGCCATGCCACGCACATACAAACTTACCATCCTGACAGCTCAGTGGCCCGCCGAAGTGCAGACAGGTGTTGGCGACAGCACGCGGCTTGCCATTGGTCTTGTATACATGCACCTCCCGCCCGAAGAATTCAACAAGTTTCGTGCCATTTTCCGGTATTTCATCAACCTTGATGAGTGGATGTTTCATGATTTCCTCACATGTAGTTGCTCTTGCAATAGTTGTGCACACAACTATATCTTATCATGAGTTAGTTGTGTATGCAACTATCTCTCGCTATACTTGTACCCATGAACGAGAAAACGAACTCCCTGATGGTAGAAACGTGGCGGCTGTTCATCACGACTCACGCCACACTTATCGGCATTATCGACAAAGAAATGGCTGATGCGGATGTTGTACCCTTGCACTGGTACGATGTGTTGATTGAGCTTTATGAAGCGCCTGACCGCAAATTGCGAATGCATGAGTTAGCCGAGCGTGTCGTCCTCAGCCGCAGCGGCCTCACGCGCCTCGTAGACCGCCTCGAAAAAGCAGGCTATTTACAGCGTGAGGTTGACCCGGAAGACCGTCGCGGTTTTTTCACGGTTATCACCGATGAGGGCGTTAACGCATTGAGGACAGGCTGGAAAGTCTATGAGCAGGGCATTAAGGAACACTTTGCCCGTTTTCTGAGTGAAGAAGAAGCCATCATTCTGCAAAATGCCTTCACCCGGATGCTGGAAGCCACCCGTGATGAATAAATGGCTCGTCATGTTGCTTGGTTTATTGATTGCCCTGCCCACCGCACAGGGCCAATTCACTCCACAACTTGTCCACCAGCAAATCATCGGCACGGGCCGCTTCACCACCCCGGCGACAGTTGTCGATGACCGGGTGATGGTCGGTACGCAGAGCGGCATCGCCGTCTATGACCTTGCTGGAAAGCATCTGACCAGCTTTCATACCACATCCGAAGTCACCGCTTTTGCCGGGCAACGCGATCTTATCGTGAGCGGCGGGCGCGATGGCAGACTCCATCTCTGGCACGATCAGAATCAGCTGCATACCGAGCAGCCATCTACCAATGCCGTGAAACAGATTGTCTTCCTGTCCAGCGGCATCATCGCCACGACATTTCAAAATGAAGCTCAGGTAACGATCTGGCTCATCCGCGATAACCGTTTGCTGCCTATTCGCACCATCGACACCGGACCCCGAGTCGTGATCGCTGAACAGGGTATACTAACCGCCGCTGGCAACGAGTTGACCTTCTGCGACTGGACTTTTGAAGCATGCCACATGGCCTCGCCTGGCTTTGCGCTAGTAGATCTCATCCCAACCCGTGTAGCCATCAGCGAACAGGCCATTGTCGTTGAAAAATGGCTGTGGAAAGGTGATACAATCACCCAATACCTTGAGATTGAACCATTCAGCCTCGCCTTCCTGAACGCTGAGGAAATCCTGGTATTTCCGCGCCAACACGCCATCTCCGGTCAGACTGAGTTTTTCAGCCTGAATATCAATACTGGTGCTGCATCGTCTTCTCTGTCAACAGCCCGCCCCTTCAAAAACATCACCGCCATCTCGCCCGACATGTTCATCCTCCAATCGCATGACACGCTCGAAATCTGGCAAAACAACACTTTGACGCAGACGATCCCCGCTAGCATCTACGAGTCGGATTATCTATCGATTGCAGGCAACTGGATTGCTGGTGGGCGATTGACGCCGTTTCTGGTCAACATCGAGTCTGGTTTCAATGCGGCAAATTTTGTTGGTACAACCCATCAATTAACCCTCAGCCCCGACGGAACAACGCTGCTGCGTATCCCCTTCGCCAATCAAACCGGGGTCGAGGTATGGTCACTCGAACCGCTGCAATTTCGCACAACGCTGTGGCATCAGGGCGATATTGGTGCGCTGGCCTTTAGCGACAATGGACAGCGTATGGCAACCTATACGAATGCTATCCGCCTGTGGGATATGTCTACACTGGGTACCCTTAACGTCATCTCGACCGGATTCACTGTTGGCGACGCTCTCGCCCTGAACGCGAATGGCACACTGCTGGCTGCCGGGGCTATTGATGGCGACTACCGCATTCAGGTGTGGGAGGGAGTATTGCCGCTTACGACCCTACAGGGGCATCAAGCACCGATTACAAAGATTATTTTCGCTGGAGAATATCTTGTATCGGCTGATGAATCCGGCGAAATCAAAGTGTGGGATATTTCCCACAATCGCGTAGAATTTGATTTAACGGTTGAAAATTTTATTGACATTGATACCAATGAAAACTGGTCAATAATTGTTCGGGAAGACAACAAAATGTCATTGTGGGATTTGCAAAATTTGACGGAAATCGTCACTATTAATGAAGTACATCCCGGTCAGATAAGTGCTGTCGAGTTAGACAATGATCGAATATTCATCGCCAGTGACAGTGTTGGGGTTATCGCAATCTGGGGAATAGAAGAGTGAAACTGCGACGCTACACAACACCACAAGCCTTCTATGAGGCCGCCGAAGATTTTTTATTGCAGCACGAAGCCGTCAATAACTTGATTATTGGCCTCACGCAGGTCCTGTTTGACGACATCCAGCGTTACGGCGACGAACCTCCCTATTTTGGCGCGGTTGAAAATGATGATGGCGTCATGGTTGCCGCCGCCCTGCGCACCCCGCCCTATAATTTCTTGCTCTCCCATATTGAAGATGACGCCGCCATCAACATACTCGCCGAAAATGCTTACATTGAATTCGGCGAGATGCCGGGCGTCAGCGGCCCGGATGAGCACGCTGTGGCTTTTTGCGAACGCTGGGCAACCCTTACGGAACACCCCTTTCGACTTGGCAGGTCTCAGCGCATTTATGAATTGACACAGGTCATTCCCGTTAACGGCGTTCCCGGTCAACCACGTTG
>JAKEEQ010000404.1 GCA_022616515.1 Chloroflexota bacterium
CCGCCGCCGCGTGCCACCCGCGCCCCGCGCCGCCAACCACCGCGCCGCTCAACCAGCGACAGCGGATTGTATTTGCCGTGGTGGTCACTGCTCATCTTAATTCTTGTGGTGGGCGGATGTGCGTTTACCATCATTTACATGGTAGCCGCTGACCCATTGGGTATTGCATCTAACCCCGCCGATGAAACGCCGGAAATCGTGGTGGTGACATCGCAGTTCAACATCAACAACACTATCAATAACGGCGGCAACAGTGGTCCGCCGGGCAGTGTTCCCGCCACATCGATTCCTATCGCAACGGCAGTTCCCAATGCCGCGCCGACCTCTACGATCTCGGCGGAAAGCGCTGTTGGCTGCACTATCGGGTTACTGGTCGAAGTGACCGGAACCGATGGCGAGGGCCTGATCATTCGTGAGGAACCGCGCCAGGGAGACAACATTGTTATTGTGGCCGATGAAGGCGAAACTTTCCGCATCACGGGTGGCCCGGAACGCAGTGTGGGCGTTGGTGGCGAGACTATTGAGTGGTGTGATCTCGAAGGCGTCGATAGTCCCCTAATTTCAGGCTGGGCATCATCTGATTATTTGACGGTCGTACCGGAGTAAGTAAAACTATGAGTTTAGAACAACGCGCTGCTGAACTGCGTGAACAAATCCGCCATCACAATTACCGCTATCATGTGCTGGATGACCCGCTCATTACCGACGCTGAATATGATCGCCTGTTCCGCGAATTGCAGGAGCTTGAGGCACAGTATCCTGAACTGCGCACACCGGATTCGCCGACACAGCGCGTGGGGGCCGAACCGGGCGGCGATTTGCCGAAGGTGGCCCATCCCGCGCCGATTTTGAGTCTGTCCAATTCGCTGGATATTGGTGAGGTCCGTGCATGGCGCGACCGTATCGGCAGGCTGCTCACGGCGGACACTGAGTTGGATTATGTGGTGGAGCCTAAATTTGACGGGCTTTCAGTCGTGCTAACCTATCAAAACGGCGTCCTGATACAGGCTGCTACACGCGGCAATGGCGTCGTCGGGGATGATGTGACCGCCAATGTGCGTACCATCAATCAGATTCCGCTGCGCATCCCGGTTCAACCCGACGGCCCCACACCTCCACCGCTGTTAACGGTGCGTGGTGAAGTAATTTTTTATAAAGAAGACTTCAAGCGGTTGAATGAGCGTATGGTGGAAGAAGGTGCGCCGCCCTATGTGAATGCCCGCAACACCGCATCGGGTACGCTCAAACAGAAAGACGCTCGCATCACCGCCACCCGCCCGCTCTCGGCCTTTATTTACGATGTGGTCGCGGCGGACGCTCCCATTTCCACGACACAGTGGGGCATTCTGGAGTTCATGAAGGCTTCCGGTTTTCCGGTCTCAAAGGAAATCGGTCTCTTTGACGATTTTGAAAGCATGCTGGCCTATCTGGAAGAATATGAAGCGCGGCGCGATGAACTGCCCTATGAAATTGACGGGCTGGTGATTAAAGTCAACAACCGCCTGATCTATAACGAGTTGGGTATCGTTGGCAAAGACCCGCGCGGTGCAACTGCCTATAAGTTCCCGTCACAGGAAGTCACCACTACTCTGCTGGATGTTGAGGTGAATGTTGGCCGGACGGGGGTATTGACGCCGACGGCTGTGCTCGAACCTGTGTTCATCAGCGGCGTGACGGTGCAAAAGGCCAGTCTCCACAATTACGATCTCATTGCCGAGAAGGATATTCGTATTGGCGACCGGGTAATTGTCAAGCGCTCTGGCGATGTGATTCCGTATGTGATCGGCCCCGTTTTGGGGTCACGCTCCGGTGACGAGCAAATCATCACCCCGCCCGACTTGTGCCCGGTGTGCAATTCTCCTGTAGAGCGGGTTGAGGGCGAGGTCGCCTACTACTGCACCAATCCCGCCTGTCCAGAACGAGTCGCCCGCAACATCGAATATTTCGTGTCACGCGGTTCGATGGATATTGTCGGCCTCGGCGATAAAATCGTACGTCTTCTGTTGGAACGCGGTATCATCCATGACGAAGCCGACGTTTTCTTTCTCAAAGCTGAAGACCTCGTCGACCTCGAAGGCTTTGGTGACCGCAAAATCAGCAATCTCTTGACCAGCATTGAGGCTGCCAAACATCGACCGCTGTATCGCCTGATTGGAGCGCTGGGCATTCGCGGCGTGGGCAATACCATTGCCCAACTACTGGTTGAGCATGTCGACAGCATGGATGAACTGGCAGACGCCTCACAGGAACGACTCGAAACCATTACCGGGCTGGGACCGCATACCGCCAGTGCCATTGTGCAGTGGTTTGCCCAACCCCACAGCCGTGAACTGCTGCGCAAATTCCATCTGGCGGGCGTGAATTTGACCGCTGAAAAAGAGGAACTCGCCAGCACAGCCTTTGCGGGATTGACCTTTGTCCTGACTGGAACGCTGCCCACCATGTCCCGCGATGAAGCCAAATCCATCATTGAGAAGCATGGCGGCAAGGTCACAGGTAGTGTCAGCAAGAAAACGGATTACGTCGTGGCGGGAGAATCGGCGGGCAGCAAGCTCACCAAGGCACAGCAGTTGAACATCCCGGTGTTGGATGAAGCCGGGCTGCTGAATTTAATTGAACAGGAACTTTCATGACCACAACGCAAGCAACCGCCGTCATCACGCTTCATCCCAAGGCCACCAAAAACACCGAACGCCGCCACCCCTGGCTGTTTTCCGGCGCGGTTCGCAGCGTGGATGGCAAACCTGCCGATGGCGACATCGTGCGCATCCATCTGCACGATGGACAGCCGGTGGGTCTTGGCTATTTCAACAACCAATCCAATATTCGCGTGCGCGTCCTGACATGGGATATTAATGAAACCATTGATGACGGCTGGTGGGCCAATCGCCTCCAAGCCTCCATCGCCCGCCGGACCCCTCTACCGAATGCCGCCCGCCTCGTTAATGCCGAAAACGATTATTTGCCCGGCCTGATTGTCGATAAATATGATGGCTGGCTGGTGCTGCAATCGCTGAGTATGGGCATCGAAACGCGCAAAACCATGCTGGCCGGATTACTGGCCGAGCTGCTGGATGTGCGCGGCATGTATGAGCGCAGTGACATCGAAATTCGCAGCAAAGAGGGCCTGCCCGCCGATACAATGGGTGTATTGTGGGGTGAAGCGCCGCCGGAGACGATTACCATTGAGGAGAACGGGCACCAACTGCTGGTCGATGTCTATACCGGACACAAAACCGGATTCTATCTTGACCAGCGCGAAAATCGCCTGCAACTGCGCGAGTGGCTGAAGTTACTCCCCGCCTCTGATGAGATGACCGTGCTCAACACCTTCAGCTTCACAGGCGGCTTTACAGTGGCGGCACTGGCGGGCGGCGTCAAACGCGCCATCTCGATTGATAGTTCCGCCGAAGCCATCGATCTGGCCCGCGCCAATGTTGAGATGAATGGCTTTGCGGTTAACGAGGAAGATTTCATACAGGCCAACGTGTTTGATGTGCTGCGCGACTATCGTGATGAGGGGCAGCAATTTGACCTGATTATCCTCGACCCGCCCAAATTTGCCCGCCATGCCAAACAGGTACAGAGCGCATCGCGTGGCTACAAAGACATCAACTGGCTGGCCTTCCGCCTGCTGAAACCGGGCGGCTATCTGTGGACGTTTTCCTGCTCGAATGCAGTGGATATGGACCTATTCCAGAAGATTGTCTTCGGCGCAATAATTGATGCCGAACGTGAGGGGCAAATCGTGGGGCGGTTGCAGGCCGCCAGCGATCATCCGGTGGCCCTGACCTTTCCCGAAGGAGCCTATTTGAAGGGTCTGGTTTGTCGGGTGGTGTGAGGATTAGTACAACAATTATCGTTGGGCAGCTATGATATGTATGATAAACACATTGCGGCACTATACCTTCTCAAGACTATATCTCGTTTCCAGCCGAAAAAACCAGTAGTTGGTGTATGCCTACAGGGAGACACAAAGCTACGTCTTTTAACTACTAGTGAACTCTACCATACTGGTAAACTTTCTAAAATTATAGTCTCAGGAGGCGTTGCAGGGATGACAAAGCTGACCAATTACCGGCTAGAGATATGAAACAAAGATTAATACAGATGGGTATACCTTATGAAATCATACAATTAGAAGAAAAGTCGATACATACAGCGCATCATGCTTTATACGTAAGTGAACTTATGATACAATACAAATACGAATACCTGCTTATTATAACATCAGGATACCACTTGCTCAGAACATATCTTACTTTTCTTAGGGAAGTCATAACTCTGGATTATCCATACAAAGTTTATGGCTATTCCGCAGGTTCACTTAGAACGTGGTTTCAAAAAACATTTTCTGATGAAAAACAACGTCTTCGTATTCAAGTTTTCTTCAATGAAGAACTATATAAAATAAAAAAATATCAACAAAAAAACGATGTAGCAACTTTCAAAGAGGCATGGCAATATCTGAAAGTTTTGCAGGGAGAGTATCAAAATGGGCTACAGATATAGAATCATAGATTTACTCCAAGAAATGCTGGTTTTCAAAATAAGTATCACCGTTTTAGCTTTAATCGTTGCAGCCCTTTTTCAGTTTACACTAGGCTTGTTCGCAGGCAATCAAAATCTCTGGGGTCCGATCATCTTTGCTACGCTCGTAGGAGTCACGGCAAACATTCTGGATCAATCACAACCATCCCAAGACCATGTGCCCCTCTTGAAAGAAA
The DNA here is from genome assembly GCA_022616515.1 of Chloroflexota bacterium. GTDB lineage: Bacteria > Chloroflexota > Anaerolineae > Aggregatilineales > J027 > JAKEEQ01. The sequence continues at coordinate 4,728 of JAKEEQ010000404.1, forward strand.
AAGCTCGTCTTGGAACAAAGCCGTTAAGTAAGCGATTAGAAAATAGAAACAAACTATTTGTATTCGGGGGAAGTCTAAAAGGTTTAATAGACTTAGAGATTAAGACTCTAGAAAGGTGGCTTAAAGATGGAGATAAGCGGTTATTATTAATGCTATTAGACCCCAAACTTGTCCGTGAGGGAGGACAACCAATTGATATTATTCATTATGGACAGAGCAAGGAAAGTTACGCAGAAGAAATTGATAAAGCAATAATAGCAATAGAATCTCTAAAAAACAAAGTCAATTCTGACCAAATTGAATACTTCCTAACAGAGCTATATCCCACCATAAGCGTGATGCTTATTGATGATAGGGAAGCATGGGTTTCTCCTAATATCATACAGCAATTCGCACCAGATCGACTTACACTTGAATTCACAAAAGATACCCATCCTGATGCCTACAATGCATATTGCAAACCCTATCTTGATAAATTTGATGAGTTGATGAAACAAAAAAAGGAAGCTACAAAACATACTGATACTGAAGGTGCGTGATAGTCGAAATAGTCAGGTTCAGGCTCATACATGGCACTAATCATCCCGCCAGCCAGCGGGTAGGGTTTTGCACCTCGCTCTAAATCCCTCCCCTCAAATAGTGAGACTTTGCGGCTTGCCGATGCCGGATTAAGCTATTACGTCAGCATTATGGCGAACCGTCGAAATGGCTGAATGTTGTGTCTCGTTCGCAGGGCGATGGAGGTTGCAGCATCAGAGGGGGCGGAATTCATTCTCCGGCGCTGCTGTCGTGCTCATATTCCCCATAAAACAACAGCATCTTCAGCCGTCCAAGCTGGATGCGTGCGCCGCTGAGGAGAAGATATGCTTTATTCGGCTCCAACCGCTCGTCGTTTAGCAGTGTACCGTTTGAACTGTTGAGATCGGTCAGGAAAAAGTTGTCGTCTATTTTTTCGAGGCAGGCATGACGCCGCGAAACGCCCAGATTATGGGCTTCCAGTGCCGCCAGATCAAGCTGGGTTTCTGAAAATGAATCTCCAGCGAAATTCCTGCCAAACACAATAATTTGATGCACCTTGAGACGGATGAGATGGGGATTGCCTGCGATTTTTAAGGCGATTTCATCTTTTTCGAGTGCCGGTAAATATTCTATTGCTGGATATGGTGCTTCTTCAGTTGCGCCCTTGATCGCCTGATAATGCGTGTCGGCGGGTTCGGTGGGCGGAGCCATGTCGGTGAAGATATAACCGCACGCAGGACAGGCTAATTTGTTGTCGTCCATGAGGCTTTCACATCGTGGACACGATTTCATAATGTTTACCGTTTCACATGTAACAGAGTCTCTCTCATGTTACATCGAAAATTTAAGTCAGATGTTACAAAATCAGCGGCGGGCCGGGACCAACCGTTCTTCTCGCGCTAAACTATATACTGTTTCTGAGACGTCCAGCGGGTCGCGGGCGATATGAAAGTGTGTATCATCAAAAGAAGTAACGACAAAAAGCATGTGCTTGACGCGCCAGGCCATCACCTTTTGTAGTCCCCCCGGCAGCATATAGTCCTTATTTTCAAAATAGGTCGATGGATACCCGTGAAAATCGGTCACTGGATGATCTTTGCGCCATTCATCAAACGCGGCGGCAGCAGCATCTGAATCGGTGAAGATTCTGAGGCTAACGGAATTGGAATGTCCCATTGCCGGATCACAGTGAAAGTATATAGCGTCATCTTGAATGACTGCCTGCGTGCCGCACATCTCTTCACCGAGCCGCCTCATCGTGTTCTCAACAGCCATAATGCCGGACGGCTGTGTGTTCTCTTTGAGCCATATCCACGCTGACAGCGCATATACAGCCATCACCAGCGACAGTGTAAATACCACAGTGAATCTGCGTTTCATGGCCTGCCCCTTCTCTTACCTGATATTCGGGATAGACATCAAGAAAGTAACAGCCAATTATCGGGGCACTCTACCCGCGGACCCTCGTCGATATCGACAGAGTACGCTCTATGTGGAATATATGCCGATAAATGAACTTTTCTGACCCCTCCCTAACTCTCCTTTCCCCTCTGTCGCTAGCGCGACATCTCCCCATTTATGGGGAGAATTGGGGGAGGGAACGTTCACACGGCACCATCTGCCCCATTGGCCGTAATAAAAAACGGATGCGGCACCGTCTCCCCTATGTTTGGCTGAGGGGCGGACAGTTTTTTTAAATAGGGGCGCATCGCCAGTAAACAGGCGGCCCCGTAGGGACGTTCCGGCGTGAGCGCCCGCTTTACAAGCCGCCAAAATCACTATATGATTCCAATAAATGTCCATTTAGGGGCGGGGAACTGGTTAATCGCGGCCTTGAAACAAATACACCTGAACACTCGTGCCAGCCTTCAGGCCATTGCTGTTGAGCGGAATTTGAATATATCCATCCGCATTGACCAGCGTGTAAATCAAATTCGATTTACCGAAAACAGGTTCGGCCAGCCAACCATCCTCAGTTTGCCGCAATGTCACTGGAACCCGGTCTTCACGTCCCGTCGCCGAAGAAATATTTGCGGCCAGGGTTGCGATGATCGTCCCAGCAGGTATGATGATTTCGCCGAGGGCATGTTTGATAAGTGGCACCACAATTTGCTGGGCAACAAGAAAGGCCGATACTGGATTTCCCGGCAGGCCAATCACAGGCTTGTTATCACACACTGCCAGAATCGTCGGTTTGCCGGGTTTGACCGCCAGCCCATGCTGCAAAACGCCCGGCTTGCCCAGACTATCAATCACCTGCCGCGTCAAATCACGGGTCGAGACGGAACTCCCCGCCGTCAACACCAGCATATCGACTTCAGCAAATCCAGTTCGAGCCAGTGTCTGATAATCATCAAAAGTATCACGGGCAATGCCCATCACATGCGCCTCGCCGCCGGACTGTTCAATTAATGCCGCCAGTGTATAGGCGTTGATGTCCCGAATTTGACCGGGCGCGGGGTCTTCATCCGGCATGACGAGTTCATCACCACAGCTTAAAATCCCCACCACCGGACGTTTACTGACCGCAACCTGCGTAATGCCAACTGCCAGCAAGCCGCCAACATCCTGTGGTCGGATGCGGTGTCCGGCAGGCAAAATTGATGATTCACGGGCCACATCCTCGCCCACCTGAATCACATTTTCGCCGGGGGCCACCGGACTCATGATCTCAATTTCATTTTCGTTGACGCGCTGAGTATGTTCGACCATGACAACGGCATCCGCCCCCGAAGGCAGCATCCCGCCGGTGTGGATTTCAACCGTTTGCCCGGTCCCAATTTTTATGTCCGGGGACGTGCCCATCACCACTGCCCCCACCAGCGTCAAATAAGCTGGCAGCGATTGGGATCCGCCGAAGGTATCCCTGGCGACGACGGCATAACCATCCATTGTGCTGCGTCGGAATTCAGGCAGATCAATTGGAGAATGGGGTTCGATGGCTGTGACGCGCCCCAATGCAAGACGGCAGTCCAGCAGTTCCGTCTGGATTGTTGGCTGCCAGTGCTCATAGACCAAATTGAGGGCGTCCTGAACGGGCTGGACATTGAAGAACTCCATCCTCAGGCCAGCCCCAGTCGCCACGGGTGGGTATACACGCGCATACTGCCGCGCCGCACGTAACCAATCAGGCAGATGTTCCACGCTTCAGCCAGATTCACGCTGATGCTGGTGGGAGCGGTGCGGCTGGCAACCACCGGAATCCCCAAACGCCGCGCTTTGTGCAGCATCTCGGAGCTAATGCGTCCGCTGGTCAGCATCAGGCGGTCACGAGTCGTGATATTGTGCTGCAAGGCTTTCCCGGCGATTTTGTCGATAGTGTTATGGCGGCCTACATCTTCCGCCGCTGCCAGTACCTCATCTTCGCTGGCGAGGACGCTGGTATGTACGCCGCGCACCGCATTATACAGGTGGGCGTTACCCTGCAAATCGCGCATCCGGTCAATGATAACCGTTGGCAGCGTGACAAAATCACTTTCCAGGGCAGGATGCACCTCCGTCAAATCCTGCAACGAGATGCCACCTGTGCAGCCAGACGTGAGCACCATACGACGCGGCGGATCAAATTCAGCCCGCTTGAGCATAATATCTACCGCCGTTTCGGTAGCATTGGCCTGCACCAGCCCGATTTCGTCAATTGAGTCAATGACATGCTCGTTATACAGGAAGCCGATTGCCAGTGGGATACGGTCCACTGGCGAGCACATCATCGTTGCCAGTTCCTGCCCGTTGACGAAAATGCTGAGGATGACTTCTTCAATTACGCCGCCGTCGGTTGGCTCAGCGTCATCATCCGATGTCACCGTCAGATATTGATAGGGCACTGCGCCGGGAATGATGTCAGTCGTCATGTTTATTCGTCTTGCCCCTTCCTAAATCCCGCCTTCCCCTCTGTCGCTGGCGCGACATCTCCCCATGAATGGGGAGAAGGGCTTTGGGACTTACCAATGTGGGATTTTTACATTGACGCTTTGGTAAACCGTAATAATGGAAACTCTCCTCCGCAGGGCTTTCCCGCAAATGGGAAAAGGCTGGCATAATGCGCCGGAGAATAAATTCCCCGGCTACGAAAATCAAAGTGCACTGAAGGCACTTCTTCAATCCCTTTAGCGGATTTTGCCTTTCATAGCGCCCGATTTTAATCGGGTGCGCTAACACGCGACCTCTTCCTCGTTTACCCGCCATAACTTGTGGATAATTGTAAATCTGTCCTTCGGACATCTCCCCATAAATGGGGAGACTGGACAGAACAGTGCACCACTCTTTTCCTCCACCATTTATGGGGGAGGTGGTCCGCAAGGACCGGAGGGGGATTGGGAAATGTCTGCCGGGAGGCGTGGTTTCTTGAACAGTGGTCATGTTTTTCTCTTCTTACCAGTGCGTGTGGCCTGACGGATTTCATCGGGACTCAGGCCCTGCTCCAATCCCCACTGCACTTTGGGCTTTAAGGCCCCGGTCGGGCACACGCCGACACACTGCCCGCAAAACACACACGGCGAGTCGGTCATACCGACCTCAAACGTAGTCGTGATGTGGGTATCATAACCACGTTCGCCGAAGGTCAGGGCAAAGGTATATTGCGCATCCTCCGCGCAAACCTGCACACAGCGCCAGCACAACACACACTGGCTGTAATCGCGGATGTAAAACGGATTGTCATCAATGACCTTATGCTCACGCGGGCGGGCATCCGGGAAGCGCTGTGTATCAACTTCATAATCCGCCATCATCGCCTGAATTTCCGGCGCTTCGCTGAGATCAACTGCCGAATTGAGCATTTCGAGGATGGTGCGGCGGCTGCGTTCGACTCGTTCGTTGCGGGTTTCGATGGTAGCTCCATCCTGACAGCCCGCTACACAGGCCGGTTGCAGCAAACGCCCGCCGTTCACATCTACCACGCAGATGCGGCACAGGCCATTGGAAGTCGTCGCGTCGTGATAGCAAATCACCGGGATGTCGATGCCTGCTGATTCCGCCGCTTCGAGGATGGTGGTGCCGTTTTCAACCGTAATTTCCTGTCCATCAATCGTAATCACTGGCATCAGACAAGCTCCTTTTGCATGGCACTCATAATGGCGCTGGCAGCGGTTTGGCCCAATCCACACAGCGAGGCTTCGGTCATGGTCAGGCCGATGTCGGTCAGGCGCAGGTCGTCGCTGGGTTGGGCGGGCCGGGCGAGGATTTCAAGCTGGCGCTGGGTGCCAAGCTGGCACGGGAAACATTTGCCACAGCTTTCGTGCTGAAAGAATTGCGCTAAACGCAGCAGTACATCGCGCATATCAACGCTGTCGTTAAATACCA
>JAKEEQ010000405.1 GCA_022616515.1 Chloroflexota bacterium
TGGGTTAAAACCCGGCTCAATCGTCTTGAATTTGACCTTATTCCTATCCAGCTTCACTTCGCGCCCTTATTATCTTAAAAGTGTCCCTCCGCCAGCCATGAATGGGAGAGAGACAGGCAGTTGCAGCCAGTGGACGCCCTGAAAAAAGCGCCCATAGCGATAGCAAAATTCAACGGCAAGCTGGGTTTTGCCGAGGCCGCCAATGCCCACCGCCGCTGCCGCCACAATCCCGACGGCTCCACCATCTCCATGAAGCAAGACTTTTGCGATGTCCTTCAGATCATCTTCACGACCTACAAATGATGGGTTGCGGCTGTGGGTCATGCGCGAGAATAGGGGTAATCGTCCCACATCTGGGAGTTCATCGACGGGAGGTGGCGAAGGTGGTTTGTAAACGGCATACGGCGGTAAATCTTTCCCGTCATAGTATCCGTTCTGCACCAACGCCAGTACGAACTTTACTGCAAAATCGTCCTTATTCCTAAACTCGGCACGAATTAGTTCGTTGATACGGTCATGGAAGGCTTTGAGCTTATCCGCATTTTTGGGGTCTTTATGGGGCCACATGGCTTCGAGATCGGAATGTGCTACAAAGCACAGGCGGTCCAGTCCCTGTTCGACGGCAAAATCAAACTCAAGTTCGGTAACGCTTTTGGTTTCGCCGTCGGCAATATGTCCATAACGGAACCCGAAAATCCCGATGTACAAATCGGTCCCATCAACTTCTTGTTGACTACCCTCGACTGCTCCAACGGGTTTTGACGACCAGTGTTCCATCGCTTCAGGATGGATATCCAGAGCGCTACAAATATCAATGGCTACCCGGCGATAATCTTCAAGGTCTTTGCTGGTGCTGCTGATAAAGGCGCGGCGCATTATTATCACTCGCTGTGTGTTGAATCTATGCGCACATTATCAGGTATTTGCGGAGTTGTCGCAACATGTTAGACCAAACCCCGAATCTTGTTTACAATATAAGAAACCCCTATCGCTGGCGGAGGACGTGCAACGGCACATCCCTACCAGATTTTCGTAGGGACGCCATATATGGCGTCCGCCAACAAAACGATTCCTGATGCGTCGGCGAGAGGGTTAAAACAGTTTATTGGTATTGGAGCAACTACAATGCAGCTATCCCCTGAGCGTAAGGTCCGCACCACCTGCCCCTACTGCGGGGTGGGGTGCCAGATGGACCTGTTGATTAAGAATGACCTGATTTACCGCGTTGAAGCCCCCTTCGATTCCGCCCCCAATTATGGCAACTTGTGTGTCAAAGGCCGTTTCGGGCTGGATTTCACGACCCATCCGCGCCGCATCAAAACCCCCTTGATCCGCGACGGCGACCAGTTCCGCGAGGCGACATGGGATGAAGCCCTGACGCTGGTGGCGGAGAAACTCACCCAAATCGTCACCGAAAGCGGCGGTGATGCCATCGCGACCTATGCCTGCGCCAAAGCCACCAACGAGGATAATTACGTCTTCCAGAAGTGGATTCGCGCTGTGATGAAAACCAACAACGTCGATCACTGTGCGCGATTATGCCATGCCGGGAGCGTGACGGGCTTGCAGCTTGCTATCGGCTCCAGCGCCATGAGTAACAGCATCGCCGAAATGGAACACCTCGACACGTTCATCGTCACGGGCAGCAATACCACCGAAACCCATCCTGTCATCAGTCTCTTTTTGAAGAAAGCGGTGCGCCAGAACGGGGCCAAATTGATCGTGATTGACCCGCGCCAGATTGAATTGACCGATTTTGCGACATTGTGGCTGCGCCAGAAACCGGGCACGGATGTGGCGGTCTTTCAGGCGATGGCGCATGTCATCGTGACCGAAGGACTGTATGACCGCGACTTTATCGGCAGCCGCACCGAAGGCTTTGACGAATACGTCGAGACGCTGGAACACTGCACGCCGGAATGGGCAGAAGAGATCAGTGGCGTCCCGGCAGAGGATATTCGCACGGCAGCTCGCATGTATGCCAGCGCCGAGCGGGCCGCGTTCTACTGGGGCATGGGCATCAGCCAGAGCGTGCACGGCACCGATAATGCCCTGTCGCTAACCAATCTGGCCCTGATGACGGGCAATCTGGGTAAAGCCGGAACGGGCCTCAATCCCCTGCGCGGGCAGAATAATGTACAGGGCTGCTCGGACAGCGGCGGCCTGCCCAATGTGTATACCGCCTACCAGCGCGTGGATGATCCCAATATCAAAGCCAAATTCGAGCGCGAATGGAAAACGACCCTCTCAGCCGACCCCGGCCTGACTGTGACCGAAATGGTGGACGGGGCATTGACGGGGCGTATTCGCGGCATGGTGGTATTGGGCGAAAATCCGCTGATGAGCGAGCCGAATCTGTCCCATGCCCAACACGCCATTGATGCACTGGATTTTCTGGTGTGTATCGACATCTTCATGAACGAAACGGGTGAACGCGCCGATGTGATTTTGCCCTCCGCCAGTTTTGCCGAAAAAGCAGGCACATTCACCAACAGCGACCGGCGCATTCAGCGGGTGCGACCAGCCCTGCCACAGGTGGGCGAGTCACTGCCAGACTGGCAGATATGCTGTGAACTGGCGAAACGGATGGAAGCCCTGCTGGGGGTTGAGGAAAGCGCCGGGTTCGACTATCACGATGCGGAAGACATCTGGGAAGAGATGCGCCGCGTCACGCCGGACTTCTACGGCATCACCTACGAACGGTTGGAGCACGAAGGCGGCGTTCACTGGCCCTGCCCATCACTCGACCATCCCGGCACGCCCTATCTGTTTGAGAACGATTTTCCGCGCGGCAAAGGCAAATTCTGGGCGCTGGAAGTGACCAATGACAGCGAGACGCCCGATGAGGATTACCCCTACCATCTGACGACCGGGCGGGTGCTCTTCCACTGGCACGGCGGCACCATGACACGCCGCTCCAAATTGGAGGAAGCCTTCCCGGAGCCGATACTGGAAATGCACCCGGAGGACGCCCACGCGCTGGAACTTGTGTCGGGCGATTGGGTGGAGGTCACATCGCGGCGAGGCAGTGTGGTTTGCCGCGTAATGGTCACCGGACGGTCGCCAGCCGGGACGGTATTCCTGCCCTTCCATTTTGTGGAGGCGGCGGCGAACCTGTTGACGCTGGATAAAATCGACCCACGAGCCAAGATACCCGATTTCAAGATGGCGGCGGTCAGTTTGCGTAAAGTGGATGCTCCCGAACGTGAGGGCCATGATGTGCCGCTCGAAGAACGTGGGGCCATCAAAGACCCGACGACATTCGTCCACTAGCGATGAATTTTTCGGTGGCGATCATCGCCGGTGGGCAAAGTTCGCGCATGGGTCGCGATAAATCATTCGTGGAACTGGCGGGCCAGCCGGTGATAAAGCATGTCATGGAACGGGTAGAAGGTCTGGGGCAGGCCGAAACTATCCTGATTACCAACCATATGGCGGCTTATGCCCATCTGGACCTGCCGATGTTCAGCGATGTGCTGCCCGATAAGGGGTCGCTGGGCGGCATCTATACGGCCATTTATTACAGCCAGCAGCCCCATACGCTGGTGGTGGCCTGTGATATGCCGCTGCTCAATACAGACCTGCTGCGCTATATGGTGGGCTTGCTGGATGACGAAACGGATGTTATCGTGCCGACGGTGGAGGGCTATCCACAGGGCCTACATGCCATTTACGGCAAGGAATGTCTCGACCTGATCCAGCAGCGGCTGGAAGCCAACCGCCTGAAAGTCATCGGCTTTTACGGCGATGTGCAGGTGCGTTATATTGATGAAGCCGAATACCAGCCTATTGATCCTCATGGGCACTCGTTTTTTAATGTGAATACGCCAGAAGACCTTGAGCGGGCCAGGCAGTTGATTGGAAGTTAGATACGCAAAATGTGAATTGCATGGTAGAACATGACCATTTTCTCCCCTCCCTAACCCTCCCCATAAATGGAGAGGGAATTGATAGCGCCGCGAAGCCCGCTTAAAAGTTCCCCCAATCCTCCTCTATTTATTGGGGGGAGATGGGGACAAGTCGTAGTGGTTGAAGGCGGGCGGACACGGCAGTGCCGTGTCCCTACGGGAGCCGTTTGATTAAAGGCGAAGCGTCATTACATAGAGATTGCGTAGGGACGCCCCGTTGGGCGTCCGCCACTGATAATGCCAGTAGATTGTGCTGTTATCAGCGGCTTTTGGAAAAATAGCCCTCCCCCGTTTCTCCCCATTTATGGGGAGAAGTCCGAAGGGCAGAGGGGAAAGGCGGGTCAGGCAGGGGTTAAATATCGACAGATTATCTACATGTAAGTCCTGAGAAAGTTAAATATTTTATGCTTGATACCATTCTAGATCGTTATGCAGGGCGCGGGCGCGAGGCACTACTGCCGGTGTTGTGGGAGGTGCAAACGGCCTACGGTCACATTGATGCGGATGCCATCCATCAAATTTCTCACACGTTGCGCGTCCCTGAATCCGACATTTACGGCGTCATTGAATTTTATGCCCTCTTTTACAGCGAGCCAACGGGCGAACGGATTATTCGCGTTTGCACCGACCCCTCGTGTGGGCTGGCAGGCGCTGATAAGGTACTCGATGAACTCTGCCAGCGGCTAAATATCCATCACGGCGAGACAACCGCTGACGGCAAATTCAAAGTGGAGCATTCACCATGTCTGGGAATGTGCGAACA